>CAYQIR010000074.1:0-2557 GCA_964417625.1 uncultured Candidatus Saccharibacteria bacterium | reverse complement strand
TCAGCTGGCTGCTGCGCGTATGCCGCCTGCCCGAGTTTTTGCAGGGCTTCGGACAGTTCGCTGGTTTTGGATTCGATATCTTCTTTTGACCCTGTCTCCAAAATGTCTTTCAAGTCTTTTATCTTACCGTCTATCATCTTTTTGTCTTCTTCTTTAACCTTATCGCCCATATCTTTCAAGGTTTTCTCGGCAGTATAGATCATGTTGTCAGCCCGGTTTCGCACTTCAATTTTCTCCTTCTTGGCACTATCTTCGGCCGCGTGTTCTTCGGCCTCTTTCTTCATCTTCTCGATCTCATCTTTAGATAGCCCGGTTGAGCCGGTGATTTTAATCGTATTGGCCTTGCCAGTTGCCTTATCTTTTGCCGTCACGTTGAGAATGCCGTTTGCGTCAATGTCAAAGGTCACTTCAACTTGCGGCACTCCGCGAGGGGCTGGCGGGATACCGGAAAGGACAAAGCGACCAAGCGACTTATTGTCCGCTGCCATCGGCCGCTCTCCTTGAAGAACGTTAATCTCAACAGATGTCTGGCTATCGGCCGCTGTTGAAAATATTTCGCTTTTGCTAGTCGGAACCGTGGTATTTCGCTGAATAAGTGGCGTCGACACACCACCAAGCGTTTCTACTCCGAGAGTGAGTGGCGTTACATCTAAAAGGACAACGTCCTTGACGTCGCCAGCCAGTACTCCTGCTTGAACCGCCGCGCCAACTGCAACGACTTCATCGGGATTGACGGATCGGTTGGGGTCTTTTCCAAAAAATTTCTTGACCGTCTCAAAAACTTTAGGCATTCGCGTCATGCCGCCGACCAAGACTACCTCATTAATCTCACTTGTCTTCTTTTTGGCGTCTGAAAGGCACTTTTTGACCGGATCAATGGATTTTTGGATCAAATCATCGACAATCTGTTCAAGTTTAGCGCGAGAGAGTTTCATGACTAAATGCAGCGGGCCTTCTTTGCCTTGTGTCACAAAGGGCAGGTTGATTTCCGTCTCCATAGAGCTAGAAAGCTCAATCTTTGCTTTTTCAGCTCCGTCACGAAGCCGTTGCAGTGCCTGCGGATCTTTTCGAAGATCGACGCCGTGCTCTTTTTTAAATTCATCGGCTAGATAATCAAGAATCTTTTTGTCAAAATCGTCTCCTCCTAAATGCGTATCTCCGTTGGTTGCTTTTACTTCATAGACTCCCTCTCCAAGTTCAAGAATGGAAATATCAAAAGTGCCCCCACCCAAGTCGTAGACGGCAATTGTGTGGACATTTTTCTTATCTAGGCCATAGGCAAGGGCGGCAGCTGTTGGTTCATTGAGGATGCGAAGCACTTCCATTCCAGCAATTTCTCCTGCTTGCTTAGTTGCCTGACGCTGACTGTCATCAAAATAGGCTGGGACTGTTATTACCGCTTGTTTGACGGTATCCCCCAAATATTTTTCTGCATCTGCTTTAATTTTCCCTAATACTTTCGCCGAAATTTCCTGCGGCGTAAATTGGCGTCCCTCAATCTCAACAACCGCCATATCATTTTTTCCGGGTTTTATAGTATAGGGAAGCCATTTAACATCGTTTTGGACACTTGGGTCAGAGAATTTGCGCCCCATGAGTCTCTTGACTGAAAATACTGTCGATTTTGGGTTAATCACCATTTGGCGTTTGGCAACATCCCCAACAATATTTTTGATTGGGTCAACGACAGAAGGTATCACGTTTCTGCCTTCGGCAGAATGGATTACTTTGGGCGCTCCGCCCTCCATGACGGCAACGCACGAATTTGTTGTTCCTAAATCAATGCCAATAATTTTTGCCATATTATTTACCTCCTTTAGAAACAGTTTACGAGTTATACGAGTAATTACTGTTTCTTATGCATCGCTTTTTGCGAGGCTTCTTTTCCCTACTTTAACTTGAGCTACTCGTATAACCTTGCCGTGTAAAGTGTATCCAGACAAAGCCTCATCAATTACTATATTATCTTCTCCTTCAATAACTTCAATACATTCCATCTCGTGCGGATTAAACTGTTTTCCGACAACTTCTATTTTTTTAACTCCAGCCTCATCCAGAAACGCGTGCATTTCGCGGATAGCAAGCTCTAAACCTGAATCTTTGAGATGCATCTGTGCTCGCTCAAAGGTATCAGCGACTGGTAAGAGTTTGGTTAAAAATATCTCACCTGCGAAGCGTCGAACTTCACTAATTTCTTCGCTTTTCCGCTTCTCAAGGTTCTGGTAATCCGCTAGCGCCCTTAAGTATTTATTTTTCCAATCCTCTCCTTGCTTTTTCATTACCAACTTCTCCCCATCTCATCAATTAATCCTCCGACGTAGCGAACAACGGGAATAACGTACGGGTAGTTGAGTCGCGACGGCCCCACAACGCCAATGGAACCAGAAACATGCGGTGTTTGAAACTTGATATAGACGTAGCCACACTGGGAAAGCAAACTTCGAGCTCCGAACTCTTCACCAAGGAGAATCGAAAATGGATCCTGGTGCGCTTCAAAAAGATCCCACCAGAAGTCATAGCGATCAAGGGCCGCAAGCAAATGATGGGTCAGCTCATA
>CAYQIR010000073.1:0-2567 GCA_964417625.1 uncultured Candidatus Saccharibacteria bacterium | reverse complement strand
CGCAAGAAATGAATCGGAGGATGGCTCATTATAAAAGCGGGGAATACAGCAAAGATGCGCCCGCGGATACTGCCATAATAGTTGACGATGGCTTGGCCACCGGAGTTACAGCCAGAGCAGCGATAGAGTCGGTGAAAATCAGTCTGAAGCCGAAAAAAATAATTTTCGCCGCCCCGATCTGCGCCCGAAGCTCAGCAATGCATTTGAGGGGCGTGGCTCATGATGTTGTTTGCGTCGCTGAAGCGGAAAATTTGGCCGCAATCGGCCTTTGGTACCAAGAATTTAACCAGACCGCCGACGAGGAAGTTATTCGCCTCTTGGAAGAAGCGAGAAATTTCACTTCAAAGTCAAAAAGGCGTTGACGTAATGGATAGCGACGCCTCCAAAGTTCGGCGAGGTGCCAAATGCGCCGTTGATTTTGCCTATTTGCCTTGAAAGATAGCTTTTGGAAATATTATGGAAAGTGATGTAAGGAGGGGGAACGTCGCCGGTCTCTTGGGCGATGATGACTCTGGTTTTGTGCCTTCCTTTTTCGGCGGTCCGCATCTCATTTTGTGATATTTCAATTGAACCGTCATAGCCGTCGGCAAAACTGCGGTACGACATGATTATGATGGAGTTTCCGAGCCTTCTATCCATAATATTCAATAAATGCCTGAACACCGACGCCTTTCGCTTATTGTAAGAAAACTTGGGAGTAAATTCATCTTTCTCATCATAAAAATCAGGGATGACAACTGAAAATTTGAGATTGCTGTCTCTGAGAAAATCTTCGGTTTTGTCTACCAGCCCCACAAAATTTTTTAACACGGCCGTTTGGTCTTTTTTATATTCATCCAGCAGGTAGGGTTCAATGTCATACTGAAAACCGCGGAATTTGTGCTCTCTCTCGGCATTAAAATTCTTGGCATAATTAGCGACGGCAAAAGCTTTGTAAGTGTGCCCCTCTTCGGCCCAATTGCGCCAGCCCGCTTCGGCGTCAACGGCGATGCCTTTGCGATTAGCCCTGGCGATAAAATCTTCCAGCTTGTCTCCAAAAACCTTTTTTAGCTTCTCTCTCTCTTCGCCTTTGGGCATAGCGAAAATATCCAAGTAACCGTCAATTGATATATACATGGCATTGACGCCGTTCCTTTTTGCATCGGAAAGAACCGATTCAACGTATTCCGGAGTCATTTGCATTACCGGCGTCCAAATCCAACTGCCGTATTCCGGCGTGAATGCCGGTTTCGGTTCCCGGCTGGTGAGTGACTTCAGCGCTTTGACGACCGCCGCGACTTGATTGGAGAATGGATAAGATTTTTTACTATTTATCGTCGTATCAAAAGTTATTTTTTGAAGCGCAGGGTCGGAGACGATGGCATTGGGAGAAATGTATTTGTCGGAATACAGAGATACTTTCGCATCCACCGGATTATAGTGGGGGATGGACGTATGGCTCACATACCAAAGCAGATTGAGCAACAACACGGCGGAAACCGCCGTCACCCCCGCCAGCAAAAACTTTTGGATATTTTTAGACTTTTTTTTCTTCGTCACTTCTCTATTATAACTCACCCCACCTTCTTACAGAAGCTGTTCACTTTTTGGCCCTCACTCCATTCAGTCTCAAAAAGTCTTGCGAATGCTTGAAATCGTATTCTCACTCTCTTACAACAAGAGAGGGGAAAAGGCAGTTGAAATTTTGGGTTTTTCTGCTAAATTATAAAATATGCGCGCTTAGCTCAGCCGGTTAGAGCGTCCCCTTGACGTGGGGAAGGCCGGGGATTCGAATGCCTCAGCGCGGACAAAATATCGAAAAAAGAGGCACTCGCGAGAGTGCCTCTTGGGAAGATCGGCAGATAGCCGATTTGCGCTATGTTCTGAGCTTGCGGCGGGAGAAGCCGAGAGCGATAAGCCCGCCGCCTAAAAGCGCCATAGAGGCCGGTTCCGGAATCGGATTCGCGATTCCGGTTTCAAATACCTGGCCTGCGTAACCGTACTGATTGGGTATGCCGACCAGCGCGAAAGCGCTTGAAAAGCTGTACTGGCTGACCGCCGATTGGGCCCAAGCCTTCATGGCCTGTTCTGCCGGCGTGAGCGGATAGTGTGCTGCATCCGCAAACGACCAGATGGCATGCTGCCGTCCGACGTCAGCCGAGGTGTTGTTGAAATCTTGGCCGAGCAGGAACATTGCCTGGAAGTCTTGACGCGTCAGACCGAGAACTCCGTCCAGAGATGGGTCGTCTAATGAGTAGACATTGACCTGCCAGGTCTTGCCCGAGATTGCGTGAAGCGGGTCCACACACCACATCTCGATGTCCTGGCCGTCGAGAATTCCGGCAGCGTTGCCGACATAGTGCACGCCGTCGTTGATGCCGGCAGGATACCCGACGAAAGTCAAGGTTACGGGCGAAGCCGCAGCGACACACGTGAAGATGAACATGCACACGAGTGTAAACACGAGAGTACGAACTTTCACTTATCACATCTCCAACTGAAAGGATCTAGCCGCAAATCGTTTTGAGCAACCTTGGAGATTAACCTTTGAATCCGAACACTTTAGAATTAAGTGTTATGGGAAATTT
>CAYQIR010000072.1:0-2591 GCA_964417625.1 uncultured Candidatus Saccharibacteria bacterium | reverse complement strand
GAGTTTTGGGTTGGCCAGGAAGTTATCCAATTATGGAGTTTTGTAATTCAGGGTAGAGTAAGGAGGAGGATGGGAGGAGGTTAGGTTTTTGCTTCTTCTGTAACTTCCTCAGTAATTTCCTGGCTTGGAGTTTCCATCACTTCCTTCGGCTCGACGGAGTCTTGCACGAAGTCGGCCGGCACTTCTCTAATATTTCTCATCTGCCTGCGAATGTCTTTGGCAGCTTTTTTGCGAATATGATAGAGCTTGGCGCGACGGACCTTGGAGCGCTTCACGACTTCAATTTTTTCAATCATCGGAGAATAAATCGGGAAAATTCTTTCTACACCGACGCTCAGTGTGACTTTGCGCAATGTGATAGTGCCACCCGCTTCTTTGCCATGTTTGACCGATAAACAGAGACCTTCAAAATCCTGCAAACGAGTTTTGGGTTTACCGGTCTTTTTGTCTTTTTCAACAATTTTTTGAGTCACACGCACAGTATCCCCTGATCGGATGTCAAGATTCTTGCGTTCCTCCGTGTTTATTGGTGATATTTTTATCATATTGGCTTGAATTTCTAATTATTCTAATTACCCTAATTAACTTAAATAATGTTTAATTTTATAAAATTTGGAATTGGGAATTTTTTAGAATAATTAGAACAATTAGGTTAATTTATTACCTTTGTTTACCGACTTTTCTGCGGCTGATGATATATTTGTTTGAATACTTCTTCGCTCTTCTCGATTTTTGCCCTTTGCCAGTCGGTTTGCCCCAAAGCGAAATCGCTCTGCGTCGGCCACGGCCCTGCCGACCCTCGCCTCCGCCGTGCGGGTGGTCTACCGGGTTTTGAGCGGTGCCACGGACGGTTGGACGGATGCCCTTCCAACGGCTCTTGCCGGCTTTGCCGTAATTCTCAAGTCTTTTTTCTTCATTGGAAACTTCACCGATACTGGCGAAACAATTTTCTTTGACCTTGCGGACTTCGGAAGAAGGCATTTTCAAATCTACCATACCCCCATCTTTGGCGATAACCTGGACGAAGTTGCCCGCCGAGCGCGCAATCTTAGCGCCACCTTTTGGTTTCAATTCTACATTGTAAACAAATGTGCCGATCGGAATAGCTTTGAGCGGTAAACGGTTGCCTTGTTTTATTTCGGCACTTTCGCCAGTCATAAACTCATCTCCTACTCTGATATTTCTTGGCAAAAGCACATATCGCTTCTCGCCGTCGCGGTAAACTGCAAGGCCGATAAAGCCGGTGCGGTTTGGATCGTATTCTACTGAAACGATTTTGTAAGGAATACCGATTTTTCCATATTTAAAATCAACATCGCGGAGCAATTGTTTGTGCCCCCCGCCTTGATGTCGCACCGTGATCCGGCCGGCATTGTTGCGACCTACCGCTCTCTTCCTGCCAAAAGTCAAAGACTTCTCCGGAGCGTGGCCAGTGAGTGCCGTTTTATATGACACTACAGACATGTGCCTTCTGGATTTTGATCTTGGTTTAAAAGTTTTTATCATGATACTAAAATTATGCGAAAGCTACGAAATCACAACGAAAACTATTACGAAATTTTCCGTTTTTGGTCTTAAAATTTTCGTAGCTTTTCGTATTATTTCGCATGGTTTTCGTATTAAATTATTCGATTTTATCGCCCTTCTTTAAAAATACGTAAGCTTTTTTGACAGCCGAAGTCACACCCTTTTTGCCCCGCACCAAAATCTTCTTGGCCGGATTTTTGACCATATTCACTTTGACCGGCACGACTTTATAAAAAGCTCTGACTGCTTCAGCGACTTCTTTTTTGGTAGCCGATGCAATCACCTCAAAAGCGTAGACGTGTGCTTCGGCGAGAAAACTGGCCTTCTCGGTAATGCGAGGCCGACGGAGGATATGAGCGTATTTTGCTTTTAAATTTGAATCTGTCATTGGTGTATATTATCCTCTCCCCTTGCCCCTCCCCTTAATTTAAGGGGAGGGGTTGGGGTGGAGTTAGGTTTTCATTCTTGATTTTAAAACTTCTAATGATTTTTCCGGACTAGTCATCACTAAATATTTATACCGCATCAAATCCAAAACGTTCAAATCTTTGACTTGGCCGAGTTCAAGATTGCCAAAATTTTTGAAGCTTTTTTCCGTATTCTCGTTTTTGGATTCCAAAGCGATAAAAGCGGCGTTATTTCTTCGTCCGAGTCCGCTGAACTCTTTTACTTTGGAAAGAGAGGTGATGACGGTTTTGGCCTCTTTGGCTTTGGGCGCTTTGAAAGAAAGGTCGTCAACAAAGAGCACTTCACCGGTTTTGAATTTATTGGAAAGAACAGCAAAAAGGGCTTTGTTCTTCATTTTTTTGTTGATTTTCCTGGAGTAGTCTTTGTCGTTCCTGGGACCGTGGGCGATACCGCCGCCAACCCAAATCGGGGAACGGCGAGAACCATGTCGGGCTCGGCCGGTGCCTTTTTGCCTCCACGGCTTCTGGCCGGTACCCGACACTTCACCGCGGGTCTTAGTGTGAGCAGTAGGAGTGCGGGCGTTCCCCATCATGGAAGTGACCACTTGATGGACCAATTTTTCGGCCTTGACGTTCCAAGGCAAGCCAAATAAACTC
>CAYQIR010000071.1:0-2626 GCA_964417625.1 uncultured Candidatus Saccharibacteria bacterium | reverse complement strand
TCCAATTTGTGAAACCATAATTTGATCAAGTTCCTGAATTCGGGGCCGATCATGCTGTTAAAGACTTGAGTAAAGTGATTTTCAAAGCCGTCGGCATCTTTTCTTTGGAGCGTTTGGTAGTCGTTCTCGAGACCTAAGGGCGTCCGAGTGTCGTTTACTCCCAGCACCAAGTGTCCGCCTTTAGAATTTAAAAAAGCAGCAATCGTTTTCATCGCTGCTTTTTCAACGTCACGGCTTGCCTGACCAATTTTGTGGTCAAAGCGCAAGGATGATTTGAATTCCAGCCTATCGTGCTCTTTTTCAGCGAGGAGCCCCTGGACGTCGGGTGCTTTACGGAACGCATCTTGATGTGGATCGTTTTCATGTTTGATGAGGTTAATAAGATTCTTTGGGCGTGAGATATAAGTCAAGACAAGTGTTGATGCGCCGGTCTTTGCGCGAACGGAACCATAGTGAAAAAAATTGCCCATGGGGTTTGAGAAACTGGTAAATGTTGTGGAGTCGTCTATTCTCAGAGTTCTCTCTTTCCTAAAGAAAACACCGCGTGTGTACGTAATCGAACCGGGACGGATGACGTAATATTCGTAATACCAAGAAAGAAACGCATATACGGTTACGGCAAATTGTGCGCCGGAGAGAAATAAAATTTTCGCGGCCTGGTAGGAAAGGAGGTTTGAAAAGGATAGTTGGGTGTAGAGTTCATATTTTGCGTTGCCGAAGCTCACGGCGGCAAGATAAAACAAGAACCCTACAGCTTCAATAACCGCGAATTTCCACATAAGAACAATAGGACTCCGCTTGATTATTGTTTCGTCGTTCATTATTGTACTTCTAGCGTAACTCCGGATTTAGCCATGTCAACATAAAATATCAATTTTACCCCGCTCGGTCTTGAGATAATAAGTATTGACGGCTGCGGGGCTTGGATTCGAACCAAGATAAACGGCTCCAAAGGCCGCTGTCCTACCATTAGACGACCCCGCAAGTTTCATGTATACTTTATTCTAAATGAACAAAAAGGGCAAAAAAACATTTATCACGGTTTTTGTCATTCTAATCGTGGGCTTAGTCATTTTGGGTTCCAATAATATTTTTCAGCCGAGCCCGTCTGGCGGAAATGACAATAGCAAAGATTCGCTCTCTAAACGCGTGCCGTGCCTTAATACCACTCTCGGTGTCACGGCGGCCTATCACATCCATCCGCATTTGGCTATTAAAGCCGACGGAAAAGAAATCGCGATTCCCGCGAATATCGGTTTGAGCTTGGTCGGCTGCGAACGAGTCATGCACACTCATGACGCAACCGGCGAAATCCACATCGAGCCGAATTACTATCAGGAGTTTACCCTAGGCGATTTCTTCGCTGTTTGGGGAAGGCCTTTTTCTCGCGGCCAAATTTTAGACTACGCGCCTGATCTTGATCACGAAATCGTGATGACCGTGGACGGCAAGCCCAGCGAAGAATTTGAAAACCTCATCTTCAAAGACAAACAGCAGATTGTGATTGAATATAAAAAAATCAAATGAAATTTGAGTTGCCAAAATTGCCATACGCCTACGATGCCCTAGAGCCGTATATTGACGCTCGGACAATGGAAATTCACCATACGAAGCATCACGCCGCTTATGTGGCAAAACTAAACGAAGCCCTTGAAAAACACGCCGATTTCGAACCCAAATCGCTTGAGGAACTATTGAAATCAATTGATTCGGCTCCGGAAGACATAAGAACCGCAGTCCGGAGCCACGGCGGAGGTCACTTTAACCATTCGCTTTTTTGGAAGATTATGGCGCCGCCCGGGAAAGGCGGGAGAGGGGAGCCGGAAGGCGTGCTCTTCGGGGCAATCAAAAAAAAATTTGGCGATTTCGCCAAATTTAAAGACGAGTTTTCCAAAGCCGCAGCAGGCATCTTCGGTAGCGGCTGGGCGTGGTTAACCCTGGGCGAGCGAAGCGAGTCGAAGGACTTGTCTATTGTCACAACCCCAAACCAAGACAGCCCGCTTATGAAAAATCAGAAACCGATTTTAGGGCTTGATGTCTGGGAGCACGCCTATTACCTTAAGTACCAAAACCGGCGGCCAGAATATATTGAGGCCTGGTGGAATGTGGTGAACTGGGAGGAGGTAAAGAAGAATTTTCTGTAGAGACATTCAACCCACAGATGGGCGGTTAACCTTCACCGCTCAAAGTGATAAAATTATAAGTTAAGTGATGAACCCTTTTAGGAGAAGGAAAGAAAGGCGGAAGCTTTTAGACGTCCATTTTGGGCCTCTGCATCAGCCGAAGAAGATAGTTTATAGCTTGCGGCAGATGGCCTTAGGGTTTTTGGGGAGCGAGGAAATTCTTGACTTACGGAAGAATATTTGGAAACAGCCGGAGTTTAGGATGGTTGCGGTATTTCTTACGATCGGCATCCTGTTTTTTTCCTTCCAAAAAATTTTCACCCGCGCCGAAGTGGCTGATTTTTTTCCATCCATTTGCCTCGGCACCTGGCAGTATCCTCAAAACGCCCAAGGAGAGCCTCAGACGTTTCGTGTTGACGCAACAGCAAAAATACTTTCAGCCAGCAATTCCGCGGCCTATGCCGGAGGCGAGAGCCAAATCTTCTGCGGCGGGTTCATACCGG
>CAYQIR010000070.1:0-2630 GCA_964417625.1 uncultured Candidatus Saccharibacteria bacterium | reverse complement strand
TTTATTTGGCCAATACGATGAGCTCGCTCACCTGCTTGTCGTGCTCTTCGGGGGCCAATTTCAAAACAATTTTCTCCACCTCTTCCTTTTTTATCTCGTATTCCGGATGAAGCGTCTGGACAGTCGGCACGGTCTTATATTCAGCCAAAATTTCCCTGGCTGGCGCAAGCGACTCCTTGCGAAGGCCTATCTCCGCCAAATTTTTTTCTTTTTCAGCGATGAGCGCCCGCAAATGAGCAATCTCATCTTCACGGTTTTTGAACGGCGCTTGTGGCAGAGGAAATTTATCCATTTCCTTAATTATACTAGATTAAAAACTTTTGGGACAAGAGATTGGTGATATTTGAAATACGCAAATCTAGATAAAAAAAGACGCACGACCGGTAGGTTATGCGTCTGACGACGTGAATATCTAAGAGGCAAAGCTCGTCATTTCTTTGCTTTTCGTAAATCTTCCCGAGCTTTCTTTTCTGAAATCTTTGCGATTCTGAGTTTTGCCCTGAGAATTCTGACCAGATCAGACAATCTCGCAATGGTTGTCCTTGAGCTCTCGTATTTTTCCTGCCAGCGCAGCTCGACCTGTTTGTTGATGACGGCCTTCTCTTTCTCAAGATTTTCCCGATGAACTCCTTTGACCCAACGAAAAGCGTTATGGAGAAGAATGATTTCTCCCCGCAAAGCCGGTAAGCCGACTATGAGTTCACTTAACTGCTTTTCAAGAGTGACAATCTTGTCTTCCGCCTTTGTCGCTCTATGTTTGTAGAAGGACTCGTTTCTCTGCAAATCCTTGGCCAAGAATTTCTCGGCCTCCAATTCCGCCTTCAACTGCGCCACCTCTTCTTCCAAGATCGGAGTACGGGCCGGCTCCTCTCGTTTCAGTTTGAGATAGAACTGATAATCGTGATCGAGTTTCTTACGCCCAATCTCAACCCGCTCAAACTGTGTTTCGTAACCAGCTATCTGGTGACGTAGAGCGGCCAAAGTCTGCACCAACAATCTGACCTCTCGCCTATCCTCCGCTTTGATGGTGCGGAATTCTGCGAGAGCTTTAGCAAAATTGTCCCGGTCATTCAATACATCGAATGCCGAAAGGATTTGCCCCTGTCTTTCAGAAGAAACATTTGGCTGAGGACGGTCCGGATGGACCTGCGCCGCCAACTGTCGACCGTAACTGTGAACAACCGAGTAAATCTGGTCTTCCGAGAGGCCCAAGTCAAGAATTGCCTCGGTGAGTCCGATAATAACGAGAGGATTGACATCCCCCCACACCGACTTCTGTCCAAGCGCTTTCTCAACCTGGGCTTTGAGCGATTGAGTGAAATCCATCAGATAATACCCTCCCTTTTTAGGATACGAAGTTCATCACGTTCCTGCAGAGTACGCACATCTTCAGACAGGTAATCCGGAAGCTCCTGACTAAATAAGCGGCGTAGCTCGTGCCGTCTAATTGACGACATGGTGAGAAAATCGCTGATGTCCAAAATGTCGGGGACACCATTCCTTCGATTCTCTGGAATCACCTTGGTCACCATGAGCCAAATGCAGGTGCGCATCCGCTTTGAGTATGAGTACTCGTTGCTGATGCCCAGCACATCGCACATTTCTTCGAGGTTGATGTCTACCATCTCGACGAGCGATTCGGGATGGTCCGTCCCATAGTGCAAGACGATTAGACCGGCGTGCTCGATATTCATTGAGAATGCCGTATACTCCTTTGTCACTATCTTCAGGAGGTTGAGGCATTCGCGTAGAAACTCGGCGAAAGAATCAAATTTGGAATAAACGAGGTTTTCCCCAACCGGGTGAGGTTTCAGATCATCCAATTTCAATTCAGTCTGCCCCAGATAAAGACGCAGGAGCTTTGCCATTGATTCGGGCAACAGCCCGAAATCTGAGGCAATCGCAAGATAAACCTGCTGCTCCATCACAGCCGGCAACGCCCTTTGGATGCGAATGATGGCTCGTTCGGGCGTCCATCGCAAATGTTTGGCCAGTGCCTGAATATTTGGATTCGAAGGAACCAGCGCATATTGCGGTATGACAGCTAGTGCCTTTGATTTGGTTTTTTTCATGTGTAAGGTGCACCTCTATAATTTATCATACCACATTTATTATTGGGAAGTCAATTATTTTGCGATTAATTTGTTGATATGGGATGACAGATGGATTTTGAAAGTTTGCATAAAAAAGCCCGAGACGAATCCCGGGCTTTGTATGATGACCGTCGGAGAACTGCTTGGAGCGCGCGGAGTGCGCACCCCATACTCCGACCACGTGGCGGAAATAATTCTTCTTCCCTCGTTCGTCCCCAGAATTTTTAATGCCGGATCAAAGCATCTAGTTGGTTTCAACTCCCCGGCATCACCAACGGGTACGTGTCAAGGGGAAATCCCGCTCGCTAGTCCACCGCTCCCTCCCCGATTAGCTTTCGGCGGCCTACCGATTGCTTCCTGGATCATCGTTTTACGGCGGAATCTTGTTAAGAACATTATTGCTATCTAACAGACTAGCCAAGTATTATTCAATTGTCAACGTAAAAAATATTAATAAATATTTTTTACGTTGCGTCAAATCTGTGCGTCTATTGTACCAAGTCCGAACCTATTTTCAAAACAAAGTGAGGTAATCAC
>CAYQIR010000069.1:1355-2735 GCA_964417625.1 uncultured Candidatus Saccharibacteria bacterium | reverse complement strand
GGCCAGGAAGTTATCCAATTATGGAGTTTTGTAATTCAGGGTACATTAAGGAAGGGGTCGCGCAACATATTTTTATGTAGAGTTATAATAAATGTATGGATAGCAAATTTCTCTACAATCATAAAAATTTTAGAGACAGAAGAAGGGAGTTAAGAAATAATCAAACCCCTGTCGAGAAGATTTTGTGGAAATATATTTCTAAAAATCAGATAGATGGTTTAAGATTTTTGAGACAATATGGTATTGGCCCTTATATTTTAGATTTCTATTGCCCCAAAATTCGCTTGGGTATAGAACTTGATGGGGATGTTCATTCTCAAAAAGAAGCAAAAATTTATGATAAAGACAGGGAAAAATATTTAGACGGTTTAGATATTAATGTGATTAGATTTTGGGATGATGATGTTTTAAAGAATACAAAAAGCGTTTTAGACGAGTTACTAAACAAAATTAAGCAACTAGATGATAAATAGCAGTCACCTCCCCCTTAATGTAAGGGGGAGGTCGGGAGGAGGTTAGAAATAAGGTTTGCGGTATGATATATTACCCTCATGTCCGGACATAATAAGTGGTCAAAAATAAAAAATAAAAAAGCGGTTACCGATGCCCAAAAAAGCAAAGTGTTTGGCAAACTGGTGCGCTTCATCGCTATTGAATCAAAAAAGGCGAAAGGAGATACAAACGCTCCCGGATTAAGAACTGCGATTGAAAAAGCCAAAGAAGCCAACGTGCCGAGCGATAATATAGACAGAGCGGTCAAAAAAGGGGTAGGCGGCGACAGTGGAGAAATGGAGCAAATCACTTACGAAGCTTATGGGCCGGGTGGTTGCGCTTTGATTATTGAAGCGCTGACCGAAAACCGCAACAAAGCGGCGCAAGAAATAAAACATATCCTAACCAAAAACGGTTTTGAGCTTGCCGTCCCTGGCTCTGCTACCTGGGCATTTGAAAAACCACAAGGCGGGCGCGAATGGCTGCCAAAAAATACGACGCAGATATCGGAAGAGGATGGAGAAAAATTAAGCGCTCTCGTGGAAGAACTGGAAGAAAATGACGAGGTCCAGGAAGTTTTTACAAATGCGGAATAGAAAATGTAGTAAGGGATAAGTAGTAAGTATTAAGGAAAAATGAAAAAAACCATAATACATAATACATACCCCATAATACTTGGGATAGATCCGGGTTACGGCAGAGTGGGAATGGCTGTAATTAAAAACGAAAAAGGCAAGCAAACGCTGATTCATTCGGAATGCTTTGAAACCGACAGTAAGCTCCCCCATTACAAACGGTTGCTGCTCATAGGAGAAAAAGTCAGAGAAATGATTGAGAAATACAACCCCCAAAAAATAATAAAATAAAACTAGTTTATTCTGGACTAAG
>CAYQIR010000069.1:0-1345 GCA_964417625.1 uncultured Candidatus Saccharibacteria bacterium | reverse complement strand
TAATCCATTCCGAATGTTTTGAGACTGATAGCAAACTCCCCCACTCCCAAAGGCTCCTTTTGTTGGGAGAAAGACTTGAACAAATAGTGGCCGAGTACAATCCAAAAGAAGTAGCGGTAGAAACTTTGCTTTGGAGCAAAAACAAAAAAACCGCCCTGCAAGTAGCCGAAGCGAGAGGCGTAATCTTGCTTGAGTCAGCAAGGAGTGGTACACGGATTTGCGAACATAACCCGAACCAAATCAAGCTGGCAATAACCGGTTATGGCAAAAGTGACAAAAAACAAGTGATAAGCATGGTAGAAAAATTAATTAAGCTTAAAAACCCTTCGACGGACTCAGGGCAAGCAAGACACGACGATGAATACGACGCCATCGCCATCGCTCTCACTTGCGCCAGTATTTCATTATCCATCCCGTAGTAGATTTTGGCATTGTGCCTTTGGCACGAAGTGCGATGCCAAAATTCACTACGGGATATCCACAGAAGACCATTTTTAATGTTGCAAATAATTTCCGTTATGTTAAAAATTATTAAACGCAATCAAGCGCATTAAAAGTAAAAACAATTTTTATGCCAGACGAAGACGAAATCAAAGATGACATTGAGGGCGACCTCCAAAAGAAATCTCCTCTTGATGAATTAGGTGAAGACGGAGAAACCTCTGACGTAGAGGAAGAGGAGGATGAAGAGGAAGGCGGTGACGAAGAAGACGAGGAGGAATAAAATACTTTAAACCAACAAAAACCCTAGGACTTGCTCAGGGTTTTTGTTTTTACTCCGGCTTTAAGATTATAAAAGTTTTTTTGCCGATTCTCATTTTTCTATCCGCCTCCCCCACTATTTCATTTGGATCGGTAACCTTCTTATCCGGAAAATCAGTTACGGCACCGGCTTCTATCAGCCTGCGCGCTTCTGATTTTGATTCTATAACTTTGTTGTTAACCAAAACATCTACCAATTTTTCTTCCCTCCTCGCAATTATGATTGGTGTAACTTCGGGAAATTCTTTTTTACTGAAAGTGCTGTCAAAAGATTCTTCTGCCTCCTTGGATTCATTTTCTCCACAGAGTGTTTTAACAATTTCACCCGCAAGCCTAATTTTATGATCTCGTGGATTATCGCCGGATTCAATTCCGGATTTTATTTTTGCCACCTCATCCATTGAGACATCCGTCACAATCTCGAACCCCGGCACAATCAAACTGTCGGGCCAACTCATCACTTTTCCAAAAATATCTTCTGGATTTTGATCCAGAGCGATCATGTTATTTTCCGTCTTGCCCATCTTTTTTCCAGAAGTATCCACCAGAAGCTTCATGGTAATGACAAATTTTTCTTTATTCT
>CAYQIR010000068.1:0-3009 GCA_964417625.1 uncultured Candidatus Saccharibacteria bacterium | reverse complement strand
CCTTAAGAGGGGGTTCCCAATTCTAGAGGCTTGATCGTAAATTCGACCAAGAACATAATCTATATTCTTTGTTATTTCATTATTCCAAAACCGAATTGTTATTATATCTATACCCTTTAAATAATTTTCCCGGTCTTGATCATACAAAACAGTCTCTGTTTCTCTATGTTGGTTTCCGTCCAGCTCAATTGCCAATCTTATTTTGTGGCAATAAAAATCCAATATGTAAGGACCCGCACTATACTGTCTAGAAAATTTCAAACCTCCAAGTTTGTTTCGTTTGAGATGATCCCAGAGAATCATTTCTGCCTCAGTTGGATTGTTTCTTAATTCCTTTCTGCGATCTTTTAGAACTTTATTATTGTAAAGAAATTTATTATTCATTGTATTCTCGCGCCCCCCTCTTAAGGTAAGAGGGGGTTGGGGGGTGATATTTGTGAGATTATAGTTCCTGCAAAGCGCGGAGGGCGCAGCCGACGGCGACGGTAAATTCGGGGCCGGTTTCCCTGAGAATATTTTCCAAGAAGGCCGGCACTTCCACTTTTTCAAACGGGTTGCCGGAAATGACTTCCACTCTGAAATTAGAGGCCGCTAAGTCGCGGAAGCCGCGCAGAGCCGAACCGCCGCCGGTCAAAAACACCGATTTGATATTGGCATTCCTCTTCCTTTGGAAATCAAACAGGAACCGATTGGCTTCGGAAAATATTTGGTCTGAAATAACCGATACGGTTTCGGATAAATCCATCCCGCTATTCGTCCGGCCCATGCCGATGGAGCGCTTCAAAACTTCGGCCTCTTCAATAGTCACATTCAAGACCCTGGCGATATTACCGGTTATTTCTTGAGAGCCCATATTTATGGTATGCGAGCTTTCCACCAAACCTCGGTCAATTATGTAAAGTTTGGTCGTGGAAGCGCCCATGTCAAATATCATCACCGGCCCCCCTACCCCTTCCAACACCGATCGCATTGAACTAAAAATTTCAATTTCAAAAAACTTGGCGTCTAGGCCGGTTTTTCTAACGATTTCCTTGTACTGATTTATGATATTGTTGTGGATGGCGACGAGCAGTATGTCCAAGGTTTTCCCTTTTTTGGAGCCTTTTTTGTCTTCTGGAGCCTCTTCAATATCTCTCTTTGGAATGATTGACCAGTCTATCGTCACTTCGGAAATGGGGACCGGTATGTATTTACGGGCTTCTATCAAGACCATGGAGGCCAGCTCCTTCTCGGTGACATCCGGCATTTCCACAACTGACAGGAGGCTCGCTTTGAACGGAATAGCCAAGCCGCAAACTTTGGTGGTAATGGCCACCTCCTTTTCGGCAAGGAGATCCCTTACCGCTTGGACGATTCTCTCGGTCGGCAGGTTGGTTGACTGGCCGATTGAGACTTCTCCGTACGGTCCCAATGACAGTTCTCCGTAAGTCTCCAGGATGGCTTTTTCTCCCTTTTTTTTAAGCTGGACTACTTTGATAGACGAGGAGCCGATGTCAATACCCAATGCATTCTGGCTTTTCTTTTTGAAAATATCTGAAATGAGGCTCATGGTATAATAATATCACAACACCCATGCTAAAGTCAGTTAAAAATTGGGTAAAAAGATCAATAGGCACAATAGAGGATTTTTTAGCGCCAGAGGATACTAAAGTCCGGGAGCTTCTAAAGCTGGAGGCCTGGACCATGAGGCACCTCTTGCCCAAATCAGTTGTTCACATGCAAGATATTTTTGTCCTTTTTGACTACCAAAACGCAGTGGTCAGAACCATCGTCAAAGCTATAAAATACAAAAACAACCAGAGTCTCCGGAAAAGAATTGCCCTTTACTTGTATGAAGAATTAACCGAAATTGTCCCCGACATAGCCCTCTTTGAAGGCGCTCTACCCCTGCTTGTGCCCATGCCCATGAGCAAAAAAGAAAAAATGGAGCGTGGTTTCAACCAGACCGAAGAACTGGTGCGGGAAATCAAAAAGTTGGCCGGCGACGATACCGAGGTCAGCTATAACACTTTGAAAAAAATCAGGGAGACAGAGCGCCAAACCGGCCTCAGCCGGGAAGAGCGAGCTAAGAATCTAGAAAACTCCATGGTTGCAGATCAGAACAAAATAAAAAACCGCGTGGTCATTGTCCTCGACGACGTCTACACCACCGGCGCTTCAATCAATGAAGCCGCCCGCGCCCTCCTAGCCGTCGGCGCCAAACGCGTGATTGGACTTTTCATCGCTCACTAGTCTCCTTTGGACGTTTGACTTTATATTCGGGTTGGCTCATATTGAAATAAGTAGTATAAAATTTGTTCAGAAAGGGGCTTTATGGATCAGCGCAAGTTTGTGGAAATTCCAGGAGACAGCGGCAGAACTTTCGAGCTCCCTCCGCTTCTTCTGACCGCCGAGGCCAGAATAAGCGCCGGGATTTTGGAAACAGCCGGGCAAATCGTCGAGACAGATGATCTGCTGCGGATTCCGGATGAATCGTCCAACAAAGCGAGGCTAGAGAGCGCCAAGACAGATCTGGCCGTCAATATGGCCAACCGGTACCTTCAGATGCTCGCCTCCTGGCACATGGGCAATGCGGTGCTCGAATGGATCAGGCAGTGTGAGATGACTTTCGAGTATTCTGCCAGTCTTCGCCCCCTGCTCCGCCCGGATATTTGGCCGCACTCCAGCCGGGCAAGCTTTGTCAGATTGCTTTCGGACAAAGCGGTGCGAGAGGAACAAGAAGCCCAGACCGATGTCGGCTTGCGTTTGACCTTCCGCCAGCCGCCGCCTATTGAGTGCTTTTCCGACCACTTCTTGTTCTATTTGGAGCAGAAAGTGATGCCTGAAGCCTATTCCATATGGGCAAGCAAGACTCCGCCACCCGTTTGGTCTTTGCCGCCGGAACGCTTTCATTTCGAAGTGAGGTTTTTATGAAGCGCTCCGCAGCAAAACAGCGGTTCCGCAAGGGACCGCTGTTGTTATAGTCTCCTAAACCCCGCCCGAAACTTCCACGAACGCTCGTCTCTGCCC
>CAYQIR010000067.1:0-3173 GCA_964417625.1 uncultured Candidatus Saccharibacteria bacterium | reverse complement strand
CCAGTGGATTGCTTTTACTTCTTCCCGGCCGTTTGCGGATAAATGATTTCTCAGCTTTTTGTGACGCAGGACGCCAACCACTTTGTCGGTCATATCGTCAATATCCCAAAAATGAGATTTGAGCGCCGTTGAAAGTATTTCGCTGACTCCTGATTCTTTGGAGATAAGCACCGGCACTTCGGAAATCATCGCTTCGAGCGGCACCAAGCCGAATGGTTCGGAGACTGACGGCATCACGAAGATGTCGGCTGCTTTGTAGATTTTGGCCAGTTCTGCGCCCCGCAAAAATCCGCAGAAAATAAATTTGGATGATAGGCCCTTTTGAGCGACCATCCGGATCATTGCTTCTTCCATGTCGCCGCTCCCTGAGATTACGAAAAACGTTTTGGGCTCGTAAGCGAGCACTTTTTCCGCCATGGATACAAAATAGTCTGGACCTTTTTGGAGAGTGATCCGGCCGACGAATAGCACTATGGAATTCCCGTTTTGCTTAAGCACTTCCAAATTATGGGCGATGTTTGAATTATTGTTGCCAAATTCCACTCCGTTATAAACCACTTTCACTTTGTCGGGGGAGATGCCGTATTTTTGGATGACCTTTTGGCGAGTGCGCTCGGAAACCGCCACCACTTTATCGGCCTTTTTAAACCCCTCAAGCTCTATATTAAAAACTTCGCGGTTCACGTTGTCGCTGCCGCTCCGGTCAAATTCGGTGGCATGAATATGGGCGATAAGAGGCCGCCCGGATGTTTCTTTGGCGGCGATGCCGGCAGGGTAGGTCAGCCAATCGTGAGCGTGGATGATGGAATGCGGATTTTTCTTGGCGATCATCGGCGCTTTTTTGGAATAAGCCCTTACCCTCTCAATCAAACTCCCTGAAATGTGAGCCGGCAACCCGTACTGGCTCAAAAAAACAGCATCGGCGGCATGACTGTGATATCCGGCGTAAAAGTTTTTGATCTGAGTTTCGCTTAGCTCATCCTCGGTATCATTCCCGAAAGCAAACTTACACCAGGGCGGACAGACTGGTATTTTAAAAGGCAAAACAAAGGTCAAATCAACTCCGCTCGCCGACAAAGCTTTGGAGAGACCTTCGCAAGCGACACCCAAACCCCCGCTATTGAAAGGGGGGAATTCCCAGCCGAACATTAAAACGCTTGGTAAAGAGGGCCGTGCCATTTTAAGTTTGTAAATTGTTTTCTTTGCGAGACATGATAAAAGGATAAATCTTCATAAAAGCGAAGAGGGCGCTTATGACGACCGGCCCAATCAAAAAACCGATTGGTCCGAAAAGCTCCACCCCGCCGAGGATGGCAAAAAGAATCAGGAGCGGATGGACATCAATCTTGCCTTTCAGGAAAAAGAAAGAGAGAACATTGTCCACCAGTCCGACGCAGAGCGCCCCCCACAAAAGCAGACCGATGCCCGCTCCGATGTGCCCCGATAGAAACAGGAAAACGGCTGCCGGAATAGTGACTATGGAAGTGCCGATAATCGGAATGAGCGAAGCGAAACCGCCGACGAAGCCCCAGAGCACTGGATTGCCGATGCCAAAAATCGCAAACCCTATCCCCAAAAACAAACCCTGAGCGATCGAGACCAGGAGCCGGCCTCGCATCACCGCATCCACTGAAGAACGCAAAACATTCAGGATACTTTCGTCGTAAAGATCCGGCAGAGGGCTCCAAAAAATCAGATTGCTTTTTATTTTTTCTCCGTAGATAAAAAGATAATACAAGGACAAGAGCATTAATATAAAATTGAAGAGGCCGCCGAAGACAGCCGTTACCCCAGAATCAAAATGGCCGATAAACCAGCCAAGCAAATCTCTCGCGTAAGTATCAACCGCAAAATAGGGGGCAAATCCGTCCCCTCCGGCGAAAACGCTGAGGCGGCTGAGTAAAATATTGAGTGCCGATATCAGCTTATCGGCACCCCCCATGGCGAGCGAGCTGTAAAGACCGGCTGCTTCTTTGAGCAAACTTATGGAGATGAGTATGGCCGGAATCAGAATACAAATTAAAATAATCAAAACAGTGCCCATAGACGCAATCTGGCGTCTGCCGTTAAATTTGGCCAGTAATTTTTGATAGAAAGGATAGAAAACTACCGCAAAAACCGATGACAAGAATACAACTCCGAGATAAGGCTTGAATACAAAAAACGATAATGTCAGTAACAATAGCGTCAACCCTATAAAAAATGAAAGTTGTATTGTTTTTTGTGACATAAACGCATGTCAGGAGCTTTCACCCCCTCGGTTTACTCTTATATTTTAACACAATTAAGCCGGCCAAAATTAAAATGGTGGATAAAAGAATGGCATTTTCGGCCGAAGAAATGTATTTGGCGTATTTCGCGTAAACATTGCCTACTTGCCAGCCGATAGCGCCCAAAATAAGGCCTCTCACAAAAGTGCCAAGCAAACTAATGACAAAATACTTCCAAATTTTCATCTGAATGATGCCACAAAAGGCCGATATGGCGACCGACGGTACGATGGGGATAATCCGGGCTCCGCCTATCAAAAGTTCGTCCTTTTTGGTCCCGCTTAAACGGCTTTGGAGTTTTTCAATGTCCGACCAATAGAGCCCGATGAAGCGACCCCATTTTTCAATGACAAATTTGCCGCCAAACTTGGCAACGAAGTAAACCGCAAACGAGCCCAGAGTCACCCCGAGTGCTGCCGGAATTGCCACTTTGAAAACCAAAGCCGAGACAGTGGCAAAAGAAAAACCCCCGGAAATAAAAATAAACCCGGACATAGTCATGATAAGCGCCGACGGAATCGGCGCTATCACTTCTTCAATCACCGATGCCAAAAATACCCCCAAAGCGCCGAGTGGCAAAATATTGACCTGCAAAAAGTGTATCAACCCCTCAATCACCTTTTAATATTAACAAAAAAAACATAATAACTCACCCTATCCTCTCTTACAACCAAACTACGCTAAAGCTTCGACTTGGCATAGCAAGAGAGGTTTTAGAGCATCATATCAACACTTAGTGCGACCGCATCAAGTGTTGATAAAAATTAAAATACAATTAACTGCTGTTACTCCCCCTAGTTGTGCGATCGTTCAACTAGGGGAGGTTTTGAAATTCATTATTTTATTATAAAATGACCTCCTCCCCGCACTCCGCTCCGCTGCGTACGGGGTTTCCTTTACCGG
>CAYQIR010000066.1:432-3225 GCA_964417625.1 uncultured Candidatus Saccharibacteria bacterium | reverse complement strand
GAGTTGTAAAAAGGCGGTCATCATTGTCACATTAATAAGTAGAAGCCAAACCCTCGCCTTGTCAAATAAACGGCGGCGGGTATAATGAAGTCCATATTTTATGGCCAAAAAAGACCCGAAAGCAATCCTTGCTAATGCTCGGATGATACGGGGCAGGCATTCATCACTATGAAAAAAGATATTCATCCAAAGTATTACGATAAAGCTATGGTGCGCTGCGCCTGTGGCAACACTTTTACGGTGGGCGCGACCAAGGCGGAAATTAAGGTGGAAATCTGCAATAAGTGCCATCCTTTTTACACCGGCGAGGAAAAATTAATTGACACTGCCGGCCGCGTAGAGCGTTTCAAGGCCCGCCGCTCGAAAGCCGTGGCTCCGAAGATTAAAAAAAGCGGATAGTTATTTGCCTCTTAAAAAACTCGGCAAATTGTCTTTGCTAAAATTTTTCTGCCCGCCGGTTTCAAGACTCTTCACGGCCACTTCCCCATTCGCTTTCTCTTTCGGCCCGAAAATTACGCAGTATGGAATATTATTTTTCGATGCAAAGCTTAACTGACGGCTGATCGCGCCTTCGCCAAGATAAACTTCGGTTGCAATTCCCTTCTCTCTGAGCTCCATAGCTAATTTTAGAGATTCGGCTTGGAACGACTTGTCCCAGACTGTAACCAAAACTTTTGCCCAGATCTCTTCGCTCTTTAACTTTTTTGACTTTTCAAGAATTGAAATAATCCGTTCGATCCCGAGCGAGCCGCCGCAAGCCGGAGTTGAAGTTCTCGAAAACATTCCGATCAGATTATCGTATCTCCCGCCGCCGGCAATGCTCGAATTAGATCCAACGGCCGCAATCTCAAAAATCGGGCCGGTATAGTAATCAAGGCCGCGAGCCAAAAACGGCGAGAAGACAAGCGATGCCCCTCCTAAATTCGGAGAAACAAATCCGCTGATCTCGTCTATATCATTTAATCCCTCTTGACCGGCTTTGGATTTTTTGAGTTTCCTTCGCAAAGACTCGGGGTTGAAATTTTTTGCGTCTTCGGTGATTTGACTTATAAGTTTTTCTTTAAGTCCCCGCTTGAGTAATTCTTTTTTCACGCCCACGACTCCGACTTTATCTAGCTTATCAAGCGCAATAAAAACCGATTTTTCTAATTTCCTCGGCACTTTGTATATTTCCATGAGTCCGCTAAGAACCTTTCGGGAATTGAGGCGAACGCTAAACCTCGGTAAGCCCAGTTTTTTCAAAACCGCCGCTAGGACTAAAATAATTTCCGCGTCAGCCAGGCGTGATTTTGTGCCGACAATGTCAGCATCACATTGGGCAAATTCCCGAAATCGGCCGGCTTGAGGTCGCTCGGCGCGCCAAACCGGACCGATCTGGTAACGCTTGAATATAGTCGGCAGTTTATCTCGATATTTGGCCACCACCCGGGCAAGAGGAATGGTGAAATCGTAGCGCAACGCCAAATCCGTTTCGCCCCTAGTTTCACCCTCGCCCCGCTTCAATATCTTATATATAAGCTTCTCGCCTTCTTCGCCGTATTTGCCGCTTAGAACCTCGAGCCGCTCAAAAGCAGGGGTCTCCAAGGGCAGAAAACCGAAACTCTCAAAAACTTTTTTTACGGTCGAGAAAACCGCCTCCCGGAGTTTAACTTCTTCGGGCAAAAAATCCCTCGTCCCTGATGGCGGATTTGCGTCAATCTTTTTCATTTCAACTCAGCTTATCAAACCTTTTTCAATTTTACAAAAAATGCGCTCCCCTCCCTTTGGAAAGGGGGCATAAAAAAACCCGCGAATGTGGAGTAGAACCACACGTCGCGGGCGCAACCCTTCGTTCTTCATGTCCTCCGATGGGGGAATTTCTGCCGTCTCCTAGGAAACGGCGGGAACGCTGGTCGGATTCCGGCTGGCGGCGAGGATGTCATCCAGGAGGTTATCGCATGGCGCACAGAATGCCGTGTCATCCTTGCCGAGCGGCTGCAGACACAGGCTGCACAGGAGCTCTCCCTTCTCGTTCATGAAGGGATCGAATCCCTGCTTCCCGAGGACGACAACCCTTTCGATCACGTAGGACTTTCTTCTCTCTGCATCGGAAGGGATGTCGCGACTCGGACGGAGCCGAGTGCCCATGATCGCCGTTTGACCAGCTGTGAGTGCCATCCTTCACACTCCTACTTTGACGGGGTTGAGGACCCGTCGTGGGTGAATCGGTTGACATCTGCTACGCAAGGGGCGGGCGTAGAGCCCTTAGAACTGGTTCGATATGATTCCTCCCAGCAGTAGGCGGTTGAACAAAGTTGACAAGTTGCGAAGAGAAAGGTCGGAGGGTGGAGGAGCGCGAACTCCTAAATCCTTTAGCAGGAGCTACTCACGAGGGAGAATGAACCCCCATGGGAGTACTCCCCTATAAGTCCCAAAGGGACTCCTCAACAAGGGTTGTCGGCTCCCTCCATGATCCCCCGACCTTGATGTACGCTGCGGATACTCTAATAAGTATATACTCTAATTTTGGGAAGTGTCAAGAGTCTGTTTATAGTTAACCTCTACTTGTAATTGTAATAAAAAAGAACGAGCGCCGGGGACTACCAAAGGAAGGTGGGTAGTTGTGCGCTCGTTTGTTCGCTTGCTTATGGTTTCCCGGCCTCATCGGCCCGATCCTCCCTGACGCGTGGGTTCGTCGACCGCTCTGAAGTGATGGCTGACGAAGGAATGCAGACATGCCGGTCGTCGGAAATTCCGATGACCGCAAGCATCTCGGTCGGCCGACGACCCTTATGTAACATGAGCAAGCGAATG
>CAYQIR010000066.1:0-422 GCA_964417625.1 uncultured Candidatus Saccharibacteria bacterium | reverse complement strand
TTGCCTGAAGTTGTGGAGATACCCTTGTAGCTGAAGGACACGGTTTCGCCGACCCTGAAGCCATTCAGGGATTCGACGAACTCGACGTTGCCTTCGAAACGCAAGAGATACATCTCCCTCAACTTCTCATCTGAAAAGAGCAAGATCCTCACCTCCTTTCATCTGAAATGGCGAGGTACCTTATGCGTATCATAGTCATATTTTTTGGCAAGCCCCGTACCTTAGAACGACTGCTCTGCCTAAACGCTTTTTAGGAAATTCTATGTTTTAATAGCTTTTCTTCTCGTTTGCCAAAAAAGCCTAGCCTGGACAAAAAGCGGGGTGAAAAGCGAGGTCGTTCTAAGGTGACGGGGCAAGCCCCGTTCTACGGCTTTTTCAACTTCACAAAAAAATCGCTACCCCTGCCTTCGCCGGGAGATTCG
>CAYQIR010000065.1:372-3232 GCA_964417625.1 uncultured Candidatus Saccharibacteria bacterium | reverse complement strand
TGACAACAATATTTCATTATCAGAATCTGTTCGGATTCGGGGGTCTGCGTAGGGTGCACTCTCCGGTGC
This sequence comes from uncultured Candidatus Saccharibacteria bacterium, assembly GCA_964417625.1. Taxonomy (GTDB): domain Bacteria; phylum Patescibacteriota; class Minisyncoccia; order Phycocordibacterales; family WO2-35-19; genus CAYQIR01. The sequence goes on along the minus strand of CAYQIR010000065.1, from coordinate 3,163 downwards.
AAAGTATAACACATTCCAACGGTGTTATCAATTTGTCTTTTTTGATAAAATATGATTAAATAAAAGAGGAGGCTCCTACGCCATGTACAAGAATTGGAAAGCAATCTGCGAGGTTCCGGACGCCCATTTCAGATGGGCACTAGCCTTGCTTGATCTCACTACCAACTTCGGCCAGAACGTGGTCGATCAACTTCCGGAGTACTTTACAGCGGAAGTAGAAGAGGGACCGATTCCGATGTCCGTTCTTAAGGCGCATGCTGTTTCGGTGGACGGATACTCGGATTGCTTCGTTACCGATAAAGTATGCGATAAATTCAACATCCCATACTTCCGCTACAGTCTGCCGAAAGACCCAGGCGGGGAAGTCAGCCGACCCATTCCTCCCGAATTCAAACACCTCGAGAATCTGGGGGACTTGGAGGGTTTCGGCACCATCATTGAAGACAGTGGCAAAAAGTTGGTACTGATTGAGAGTTGCACCCCAGAAGCGCTCTACTTCGCGCCACTGGAGCGCATTGCCCTCGACCTCTGAAAAGTTGCGGGTCAGCGACCTCCGTTCATAAAACGGATCAGTACTGCTCGGCATCCACTTGATGCCGAGCTCTTCTTTTTTATAAAAATTAAATCAGCCCTTTGACTTTGGAATGAAGATCGGGGATGGGGACGATTTCTTGAGCGCGGGAGATGGTGTGGCGGATGACGACCGAGTTTTGGAGAGCTTCCTTTTGACCGATGAGCAGGATGTATGGGATTTCCATATTTTCAGCGACGCTGATTTGGCCGCCCAACTTGTCTTTTGCCATGGAATGGATGAGACCTGCGCCGGCTTTGTAAAGCTCTTTCAAGATCAAAAAGCTTTTGAGTTTGGCCTCCGGACCGAACTGGACCAGATAGAACTGAGGCTGCGCTTTCTTTGGCTTTATTTTTTTCAGTTTTTTTCGGAGCTTCGCGGAAATATTCAAGACAGTCGCCGGCAAATCCCTTTTGCAGCCGATTTTTTTGGCCAGCCGGTTGAAGCGGAACCCGGAAGCCAGTTCTTCATCGTCAGCCGCATTGCGGATGGAAAAGATGGTCTCCGAACCGATATCCGCATCGCCGACCAAATGATGGTTAATAACATAAGAAATGTCCATAATCTCCAGAAATTCCAAAACTTCTTTGAAATGCAGCCGGCTCGGTTCTGATAAAAATTCTATGGATTTCGGACATTCGCATTCCCAATTTTTCCATTCTTCTTTGCTCTCTCTCAAAATCGCGAATAGGTCTTTTTTAACGGCTTGCCGGAGTTCCAACGGAAAAGAATTAAAATTTTTTCTTACAAAAAGAGTCAGTTTTTTCTGAAAATCATTCATCGAGTCCTTGTCGCCGACCGAATTGATGTGTACTTCCAAATCTTTATAACTTGAGTCGTTTAAGATTGAGATGCCCGCTTGGATGGAAAGGCACTCGCAAACGCTTTTAGAAGAGCCCATTGAAACGAGCGAGGCCTCAAGCTTCAGCGGATTTTTGCGGTGACCATGGAGTTCTTTGAGACCGGGGAAAGGCCGCTCGCAATAAAACATCACCGGCTGGGCGGGAGCCATCATTTTTTCTTCAAAATACATCCGCATTAGCGCCGCCTTTTCGGCCGGGTGCGAACTCTGGTCAAAGCTTTTCACAAAATCAAAATCCAGCTTGGTCACAGTGGGCGGCATGATCGGCTTAAATCCGTAAAACTTGGCGATTTCGGCCGGCTCTGTGATTTCCAACCGGTCGCGGTTGTAATCGGGCATGTTCTGAACTTTATTATCGGATTTGTTGTTCATATTATTTTAGAGTGCGCCCGGCCAGACACCTATCTTGCCCACGGGGAAGAGCCGGAGAATCGGCCGGCCGATAATATTTTCCCGGGGCAAAGTGCCCCAGACGCGCGAATCGGAACTGCCTGCCCGGTTATCGCCCATCACAAAATATTCATTTTCCCCGAGCTCGATGGATAGATTTTCTTTTTTTGGATAGACCACGTATGGTTCTTCAAGTTTAAAACCTTCTTTATTTTCGTCATTATATATCCAAACTTCGCCATTTTTTATAACAACGGCATCATGGGGCAAGCCGATCAACCTTTTAATGAAAAATTTGGACGGGTCTTTAGGGTAGCGGATGATAAAAAACTCCTGCCTCTGCGGTTCTTCAAACCTCTTGCTCAACTGGTCGACAATGAGATAATCTCCGTCTTTAAAGGTAGGGTACGAAGAGGCCCCTTCCACTATATAAGGCTGAGCGATAAAGATACGGAAGGGGATAATGATAGCCGCCGCTACTACCGCATATTTTACGAAGTCCCAAAAAGAGGAGTTTGTTTCTGGGGGTTTATTGTTTTCTTCCATGTTTTGCGTCATTATATTACATATACCAATTAACTCCAAATTTGACTAAATATACACTTTTTCACGACCGTGAATTTTTGTATAATCGCTAGTTTTTAAAATTTATATAAAAAGAAAGAGCGCGGGAGGGGATTGAACCCTCAACCGCGCCCTGGACTACAAACTACGAGAGAGAAACTAAATCCCTTTTTTCCATTCGGGGGAAGGTGACGCGGGGGGCAACGGGAAGGGAACGACCGGCTCCGCCAGCCGAGCCTGTTGCCGCTCATGGGCAGCGCGGATGGGGGCAGCGAGGGCAGCGACAATGGCGTCGCTCACCACCTCAGCGATAGCAAGCTGTTCCTGAACCTGCGGAAGGTGGCTGGGGTGGGACCACGCCAATTGCCGGCGGAAGTAGGTGGTCAAGGAGATAGCCTTGATCT
>CAYQIR010000065.1:0-362 GCA_964417625.1 uncultured Candidatus Saccharibacteria bacterium | reverse complement strand
CGGTCCTCCCAGCGGAGACGAGGGTCCGCCAGACTCCATTGCATGCCATAAGCTGCGTTGTCCTGGCCCTTTAGGGTTGCAGTTGCGTAGCAACCCATCGGAACCCAATACTTGACGACAACCGTATCGTCAAGCCCTGCTGAAGGACCTTTCTGCGCGATCGTGATGTCGCGCGGAGTCCGGAAATCCGGGACACCTTTCAACATTTCATTGCGCCGAAGTTCGCCGCAAACCGCGGCGACTTTTGAAATCCCGTCCCAAGCCGAGAACGGAATTAAAATCGTTTTTGTCATGGTTTTTCTCCAGTCTGGAAGTCTGCCAGCATTTTGACCCACAGTTGCCTAACGCGATCTATACACATT
>CAYQIR010000064.1:0-3422 GCA_964417625.1 uncultured Candidatus Saccharibacteria bacterium | reverse complement strand
ATTTCATAACACTTGATATTCTATCAAGTGTTGCAATTACTTATTGAACTGGCTTATCCTGAATTCGCATCCTAAACGCAACATGGTATCACAAAAATGGCGGTAGCTGTAAGCCACCCTGTACCAGTTCACTGTAAATGAGGGTGAATAAATGTTATAAATTAGAAATGGCAAAATTAAGTATCGGAATCGTCGGGCTGCCGAACGTGGGGAAGTCCACGCTTTTTAACGCGCTGACCAAAAAGCAGGTGCCCGCGGAGAATTACCCGTTTTGCACGATTGACCCGAGTGTCGGCATTATACCAGTACCGGATGAACGGCTGGATAGATTGTATGATTTCTCCATGCCAAAAGCCTCCTCCGCCAAAGGCTCCGGCGGGCCAAGGAAAATCCCTGCCGTAGTGGAGTTTGTTGATATCGCGGGGCTCGTGCGTGGGGCATCAAAAGGCGAAGGTAAGGGCAATGCTTTTTTGGCAGCCATAAGGGAATGCGATGCCATCGCCGAAGTGGTGCGAGTTTTTGATGATACCGAAATTTTGCACGTAGAGGGCAAAATTGACCCGCTCTCTGACATTGAAACTATAAATTTGGAATTGATATTGGCCGACTTGCAGACGGTCGGGAAGCGTCTCGGTAGTTTAGAAAAAGAAGTCAGAGCTGGCAAGAAAGAAGCCTTGCTTGAAAAAAGCGGATTGGAAAAAGCGCAAAAAATTTTGGAAGCAGAAAAGTTTGTTTTACCCGCCGTAGCTTTGGTGGAGGCGGGCAAGAATGATTTGTTTGACGAGAAAGAATTGCCATTTGTCAAAAATATGCAGCTCCTCACTATGAAGCCGGTGCTTTATGTTTTGAATACTTCTGAAGTAAGCCCTTCGACTTCGCTCGAGGCGATAACAGACAAGGTCAGACCGTCTGTTATCGTGGACCCGATATTTGAAAAGGGGCTCAATGATTTGATAAAAAAAGCTTACGAGACTTTGGACTTGATTACATATTTTACAACCGGTGAGGACGAGACGCGGGGCTGGACAATCAAACGCAATTCTACTGCGCCTGTTGCTGGCATGGCTATACACACTGATTTCCGCGACAAATTTATCCGCGCTGAAGTCATAGAATGGGACAAACTGCTTGAAGCCGGCTCTTACGGCGCCGCGCGCGAAAAAGGATGGCTCCGTACCGAAGGCAAGGAATATATCGTCAAAGACGGTGATGTAATTGAATTTAAGATATAAGAGAATGGCACGGAAGACCCGTGCCACTAAAGTTTCGTGCGAGGTTCAAATCTTGACGCTCTCGCCGCTGTGTACCTCAAGCAGCTGGTCGAGAACCTCTTCCAGTGGCAGAGCGCCATCCATTGCTAGCTGGGTGATTGATTCAGACACTACCACCAGCAGCCTCCTCGCCGCTAAGTTGGGTGCTCCTGATTCGTTGAGTTTTCTCGCTTGCTTAATGCCGAAAGATTGCACATCTGTCAAAGACAAGCGCTTTGACAGCAGGCGCCGTTCTATGGCTCGTATCAACCTCTCTACTTCTGCTTTTGTTAATTTCATGAACACTCCCTCAAAAAGAATATCAAAGATTGTGGTATAATCAAGATATTAAAATTAAAACCAAATCATATGGAAAACTATCCTTCGACCCATTCGAACTCCTCAGGGCAAGCAAGCTCAGGATCTTCGAAAACTTCAGCCAAAGATTTCTTTTTGAATCTTGGCGCGATTGTGGCTCTATACACGATGGTGGTAGCCCTCTTGAATCTTTTGTTTAGAGTGATAAATGTCGCTTTCCCTCAAACACTCAACACTTATGGCTATTTTGGCAGTCAGTCTATCAGCTTCCCGGTCGCTACTCTCATTATCGTTTTTCCGATTTTTGTATTATTGATGTGGCTTTTAGAAAAAGGTTATGTAGCTGAGCCGGAAAAGCGTCACTTGGCGGTAAAGAGGTGGCTCTCATACATCACCCTTTTTGTCGCCGGGATAATTTTGTCCGGAGACTTGGTGACTGTGCTCTATTATTTTATTGACGGCCAAGAACTAACGGGCGGTTTTCTTGTGAAAGTACTTTCAGTGTTTGTAGTCACCCTCATGGTCTTTATGTATTACATATCTGACATTAAAGAAAAAAAAAAATAAAAAAAAAGGAAATATTGGATCCTGATCGCTAGCTGCTTGCTACTGGCCACTATCATATGGGGCTTTTCGGTGCTCGGCTCGCCTCGCACTCAGCGCTTGCTAAAATACGATGACCAAAAAATTTCCGATTTGCAAAACATGCAGTGGCAAGTGATAAATTATTGGCAAGTGAACGGCAGTATTCCGGAAACCTGGTCCAATATGATGATTAATTCGCAAACTGGCGAGCCCTATGAATATCGCAAAACCGGAGCCATGATGTTCGAACTCTGCGCCGAATTCAACCGCGAGGGGATGATGGGTCAAAATTACGGAATGATGAGGCAGGTCGGCTATCCCGTCAAAGGGGGCAGTAATCTTATAAATCAAAATGACAACTGGCAGCACGGTATGGGCAAGCAATGTTTTGAAAGAGTGATTGACCCGATCGCATACCCGACTCAAGTAAGAGGGTAACCTATCAGCCCTCACCCGGCCTACGGCCACCCTCCTTACAGGAGCTGTACACTTTTCGCATTTTACAAATGCTCAAAGTCTTGCGCTTGGGTCCCTAACCCAAGCTCACTCCCAGCTTTGGGAGAGGGAAAACAAAACGAAACTAACAGCTCAAATACCGATGTGTTTGAGCTGTTAGGTATATGTGGCTAATTCGCACGAATAGTTCCATAAAGAAAATCCGGCGGACGCTTGCGCGCCCGCCGAGGTTGAAAGTCAGTAGTATCCGTCGTCTATTGCCGCCCCAACCCCAAATACGCAGCCAAGTATGAAGCTAAGCAAGCCCCAGAATGCGTAGGCTCCATTATTTGGGTACACCGATATGCCGGAAGGCACAGTGACACTTGTGCGTTCGTCTTGGTCGAGCAGGGTTTCTCTCAACTTCATGAGGACGTTGGTTCTCTCCAGTTGTGGCGTTTCCGGTTTTATTGCCCGAAGCTCCTTGAGGGAAGCTGCCAGGTTCTTGTACCAGAAGGCCATATCCTCATCCGGTGTGCTGTATACGATGGACGTAAATCCAGATGTGAGCCCGTTTTGTTCGGCGTACTTGACTGCCACTTCGAGATTCTCGGCCGCCAAGTCCACGGTGTTCGCGTCAGCCGCTCTCTTGAGGTATCCCTCACAGTTGCGGTCGAAGTTGATGTCTGCGACGATTCTCGCTGAAATCCAAACGAGAAGTGACAAGGTGCACAAAAGAGCAAAAGCTAATTTCATTTCAATCTCCTTTCGGCATTTGCCTGGAGATTAACCTTTGAATCCGAACACTTTAGAATTAAGTGTTATGGGAAATTT
>CAYQIR010000063.1:806-3454 GCA_964417625.1 uncultured Candidatus Saccharibacteria bacterium | reverse complement strand
TCCAATTTTTCCTGATATTTTTTGAGCTCTTCCTTGGTCATATCCAGGCCCATCATAAGTTAAATAATCAGTGTTTTCAAGAAACGGGGCTTACTTGAAAACCCTCACGGTTTTTAGGTACCAACTGCTTACTTCGTGAAGACGGTTGGCTGATTCTGTTATTGAACCGCCCATCGGTCCCACGAGGTCTTTTCGGGCTATATAAAGATAGTTAGGCGAGTAGAGGAAAACGGCCGGATAATCGGAAGTAATGATTTGTTGGAGTTCGCTGAATTGATTTTTCCGCTTTTCCGGATCCAGATTTTGGCGTATAGCTTCAATAAGCTCATCGGCCTTTTTGTTGTTGTAAAGGCTTAAGTTAAGGCCGGGAGAAAACCTGCCGGAAGAATGCCAGAAAGAAAATAGATCCGAGTTCTCGTTTAAGACATTACCAAAAAGCAGGGCCTCGTAATCTCGGTTTTTGATTACAGTCTCCACAATTTCTTCCGGGGAGAGGACGACCAAGCTTATTTTAAATCCGATCTCTTCCCATGCTGATTTTAAGATATTGGCTGTTTTTAAAAGGAAAGGCACCCGAGGAACGACTAAATTAAGCCCGAGCTCAATTTCGCCGCTCTTTACTTTTTTGGAGCGAAAATCGCTAGAAGATGATTTTCGCCAAAGAGCTTCATCTAAAATATCACTAGCGAACTGGACTCGCGAAAGCGAAGAAGTGGAAACCGAATCTTCCTGGACTTCCGGATCAAAATAAGCCGCTCCCCTGGGGATGGGATTAAAGAGCGTCTCGGCCTCGCCATCAAAAATTTCTTGTATAATCTTTTCCTTGGGAGCGGCAAGCGTTAGGGCTTTCCTTGCCACTAGTTCTTTAAGGCTTAGATTTCGGCTTTGGTTCAGGAAAACCGCATAGTAGCTCGGTAAGCTAAACTTAATAACTTGATGAGGTCTTTTTAGTCCCGAAAGCTCCTCTGTCCGAAGACCCATAAAACCATCAACTTGACCGCTTGAGAATGCTAGGACTAGCTTCTCGGCTTTCCTAAAAAAGCGAAAGCCGAATTTTTTAATGAAGGCTGGACTTGGAACGTAGTTCGGGTTGGCCTTAAGCCGATAAAGCGTGATAAAGCCGCCGCTTTCCTTGTCATAAGATTCAAATTGATAGGGACCGCTCCCTACCGGAGACAAGTTATAGTCCGAGAGTCGCCAGTTAGCCGGTGGAATTTCGCCAAAAATATGCCGAGGCAGGGGGCGGAGATTCTTCAAGTTTTCCGCAAAAAAAGAGTAAGGATTGGCCAGGCTGAACTCAAGCTCGAGTTCGCTTATGCGCGTTGCAAGCACTCCCTGCCAGCTTAAAAAAAAAGGCGAATTAGTATTGGAATCCTGAATTTTCTGAATGGTAAATAGGACGTCATCGCTTGAGAGCGGCCTCTGGTCCGACCACTTTAAGTTTTCCTTAAGTCTTACTTTCCATATCCGGCCATCTTTATCGGGTTCAATCTTGCTCGCGAGGTCCTCGAGTCGGCCGAAGACCAATCTTACAAGACTTTTATCAATTTCATTCGTTGCGAGAACCGGGTTTATGTAGGCGGGCTGGCCAACCGCTCCTTCAAGGTATTCTCCGCCGGGAGCTGGGACTTCTATGGTTGCCTTCGCAATAAAGATGGCGGTTAAACCGCTCGAACTTAGGACAAAGAAAAAGACGGCAAACCAAAAAATTCGGCGCTCCGCCTCTTTAAGGTTCGGGTATATTTTTTTTAAATTACCCACTTGATCTTAGGTTCTAGGAAACGAGTTTGATAATCGCAATTATCATAAAAAGGGCGGCGAGGAGGATTGTGCTTCGAAAAATTATTTTTTCGAGTCCCCGGCGCGTTTGATAAAAGCCGCCTTCGCCGCCAAAAATGCCGGAGAGTCCGGCAGATCTTTCCTGAAGCAAAATCAAGACAACCAAGGCGACCGAGATGACTAATTGGAGAATGGTAAGTATCATGGTGAATATTATTTAACGAAAAGGTGGAAGGCAAAGTTCACCGCTCCCACGATCAGGGAGGCGAAAATCAAAGCAGGAATGGTTTCAATCGTAAGATTTTTAGTGAGGAAGTCAAGGATATAGAGCACAATCGTATTTACGAGGATTAATCCCAGTCCCAAGGTCAAAATAATAATCGGTCCCAAAATTAATTTAAGCACCGGTTTTAAGATGAAGTTTAGGGCGGTCAATATCAAAGCAATCACGGCTACTTCTTTAAGGTCAGAAGTCAATTTAAAGCCGGAAATAAAATAGGCTGCGATAAGAAGCGCAAGACCATTTGCTAGAGTTGCGCCAATCACCTTTATTAACCACCCCATATCTTAATTTTACCCCGCACCCTAGAAAGATGCGAGCGCCAGCCGTTTTTAGATTTGAGGTATTTATTACTAGGGTATACCATTATTTTAATCCGTTATGTCTATCGAAAATCCAGATTTCCTCAAAGAAAAATACGGCCTTCACAAGAGTCCCGAAGTGGAATCTGCGGCAAAGCGCACAGAAATAAGAACTGGCGAAGCCGTCCCGCAAGACCCCGCCCAGCGTATCCAAAATTACCTCGAACGCTTCACCGGGATTCTTGAGCGTGAAGACCCAAGGCGGCGTGAGCGCGGCGTTGAAGCGC
>CAYQIR010000063.1:0-796 GCA_964417625.1 uncultured Candidatus Saccharibacteria bacterium | reverse complement strand
AGACGTGTGCTCTTCCGATCTGAGATTCCCGAAGGCTATTTTGAGAACCAGCGCCGGATCGCCCGCGAACTCGGCCACGGTGATGTTGAGGTATCCCAGGAAATACGAGATCAGTTGACCGAAGTTGTCATTACCGACCAAGAAAGCACTCTCGACACCTGGATTGATTACCTCTCTTCCAAAGACGCCACCTACCCCGACTGGCTGAAGTACTACGCCATCCGCAGTGTCCTTGGCATGGGCGCCTACGATAAAGAGAAACATCAGTTTAGCAAGCGGTCGAAAGGGACAACGAAGCCGTTTCCAGACTTGAATCGCGAGGCCCTGGCGTATGTGCTCGATGCGATCGAGAAGAACAACTCGACGGAAGGCTATGATTTCTCCACCCTAGCCGAAGAAGACCGCGGCCAGTTCGAAAAGCTCCTGACCGGCGAAAACTTCGCCAAGCTCTACGCGTTTGCGATTGAGAAAGTCACCCCGGCATCCGCCGAACAACTGACCAGCACCACCGGGACGTGGGTGAAGTATGACCGCTTCAAGGCCACGGCACAGGCTGGTGTACCGCCGGAGAATCGACCGCCAAAGCCCAACTCGAAACCGGTGATTTCTACGTTTTTTACTCCCTCGATGCGAAAGGTCAGCCCACCATTCCCCGTGCCGCGATCCGGATGCAGGAAGGTAGCATTGCTGAAGTCCGTGGCGTTGCACCAGAGCAAAATCTTGACTCCACGATCGCGCCGGTCGTGGAAGCGAAGCTGAAAGAGTTCCCCGACGGCGTCGCTTACGAAAAGAAAAC
>CAYQIR010000062.1:0-3691 GCA_964417625.1 uncultured Candidatus Saccharibacteria bacterium | reverse complement strand
TGCGTGAAAAGTATTGTTGTGAGTGTTGAACGCAACAGAGTATAGAATATGTTCTTTTTTTGATCCTAGCTAGTGTAATCACTAAATTATTTACTTGAGCCGACGCATTAGGTCGGCTTCCCGACTGTAAACGTCGGGAGACTTGCGACTGCCCACCAAACCTATACCTTGCTCAAGGCGGACAGTCCTAATTTCTTGTACTTTATTATTTCAAGATGTCAACGAACTTTAAAACACACTCTCTTTATGAGAGCCTAGTCATTATATACATTCACACAAACAAGTCAACCCAGTAGTGAATTTTGGCATTATGCTTTGCATTTTGCACGAAGTGCGATGCCAAAATCTACTACTGGGTCAAGGCCCCTATGTGGAAGAGACCATTGGAGCCTCGGCCACGGCAGTAGTGACTCCGGCTTTGGCTTGGGAGAGCAGGCGGTAAACATAGACAGAGGCAAAGGTGGAAATCGGTATAGTTATAAGCAAACCGATGCCGAATACTGCGAGCCCGGCTATATTAATGAGCCCGATAACCAACCAAAAGCCTAATAGTGTCCAGAAATTACCTTTGGTAATAGCCCAGCTCTCCCTCATGGCTTTAACTGGTCCGGTTTTGGTGTCCACCACAATGAGCGGAGAAAAAGAGAATCTAACAGCCCAGATAATACCCGGCACAATTAAAAGTAAGAGGCCAGCAAGTACTGTGAGCGGCATCAAAATGGAAACTCCCAAGTATCGCCAAAATGTCCGGTACTCTTGAAATATCTCTACGAATTTCGGAGTGCCTCCGTCGTGTATCTTGAGGAAGACCTTGTTGTAGCCGATGCGGATGATAATGGAGAAGATTACCGCTAGTAATCCCAAAAAGGAAAAACTTATATTATCTCCTTTTTCTCCCACATCTATCACTTCGGTGAAAAGCCCAACCGCCAAAGTCAAAAGGGTGGCAAAAAAGACCAGCTCCATATGTTCTTTGCTTTTTTCCCAGCCGTACTTCAAAGATGCTTTTATTCCGAACATAAATTTAGATTAATTTGTAAGCGCTAAAATTATAACATATATTATCAAAACTGTGTTAGTATAGGTCTGCACATGCATAAGAATAAGCCTAAAAAAACCTTGGAAGGCATCATTAAAATAACGGCCAAACCGTTAGGTTTTGTGGTAGTGGAAGGACAAGAAGATGATATCGTTGTATTTGAAGAAAATTTAAATTGCGCTCTTGATAAAGACGAAGTGGAAGTAGAAATTATCGGCCGCGACCGAGATAGGCAAAAAGGTCGGATTGTGAAGATTGTAAAAAGAAACAAAACTCAATTTGTCGGCACCCTTTTTAAATCAGGTTCGGGATTTGTTTTTATGCCGGATGACTGGAAATTTTATAGAAAAGTTGATATACAGGTGGTGCCAAAAGAAGCTAAAGTGGAAGATAAAGCCTTAGTGAAGATAAAAAATTGGACCAACCCAAACCTGAATCCGCAGGGGGAAATTATAAAAATCATAGGCAAAAAGGGCGAACACGAAACAGAGATGCAGTCAATCCTTTTGGATAAAGGGATTGTTTACGACTTCCCTCTTGAAGTTGAAAAAGAAGCAGAAAAGGTAGCTGAGGAGTTTCGCCAAAATCAGAATGAAAATTTTGATCGTTCCTCCCTAAAGGGTTCCCACACGAATCAAAATTTTCATTCTGATTTTTCTGTGCGTCGTAATTTTAGAGACACCACTACTTTTACTATTGATCCCAAAGACGCCAAAGATTTTGACGACGCGCTTTCGTACGAGGAGCTGGACAATAATAAAATAAGAGTAGGCGTGCACATTGCCGACGTGTCTCATTTTGTCCGACCCGGGAGCGCTCTGGACCGCGAAGCCAGCGAAAGAAGTTTTTCTACATATCTTGTGGATCGCACTATCCCGATGCTCCCCGAAGTTTTGAGCAATGACCTTTGCTCGCTCAACCCAAACGTCGACCGTTTCGCTTTCTCGGCAGTTTTTGATATTGAAAAGAATACGGGCAAGATTTTGGACCGCTGGTTCGGCAAGACCATTATCAACTCCAACAAAAGATTCAGCTACGAAAAAGCGCAGGAATTATTAACCTCACCCCTCGCTTCGCGTGGCCCTCTCGCTTGTAAGGAGAGGGAACGCGCGGAACTCGGAGTTGGTAGTTTTCCCTCCCCTGATCAAGGGGAGGGTGGCCGCAGGCCGGGTGGGGTTCTGAAAGATGCTCTCCAAAACCTTAACCGCATCGCCAATATTTACAGAGAGGAAAACAAAAAGAACGGCGCAATTGAATTTGAAACCGACGAAGTCAAGTTTGAATTGGATGAAAAAGGCAAACCCATAAGAATTTACAAAAAACCGCGTCTGGACACGATGAAAATGATTGAGGAGTGGATGCTTCTCGCCAACCGCGAAGTGGCCAAATTTGTGAGCGATAAAACCCAAAAAAGAGGCGGAGCTTCCATATTTCGGGTCCACAATCTGCCAAAAATGGAGCGCATTGAAGAGTTGGCGATTTTCGTGCGGGCCCTCGGCCACGATTTGCCTATTAGGAATGGCGAAGTGTCGGCTAAAGACATAAACCTGCTTTTGAAACAAATAGAAGGTCACGCTTCCGAGTCGCTTATTAAAACTGCGACCATCCGCAGTATGGCCAAGGCGGTTTATTCAACCAAAAATATCGGCCACTTCGGCTTGGCTTTTGAATATTACACCCACTTCACTTCCCCTATCCGCCGCTACCCTGATTTAATGGTGCACAGAATTTTAGAAAGATATTTAAAAAATGAGGCCATACCCAAAAATGAATTTGTTAAATTTGAAAAAATTGCCAATGATGCCAGTGAAAAAGAAATAATCGTAGCCGAAGCGGAGCGCGATAGCATCAAATACAAACAGGTTGAGTTTATGCAAGATAAAATCGGCGAAGAGTTTGATGTGGTTGTCTCGGGCGTAACCGAATGGGGTATGTATGTCGAAAATCCCGACACGAAAGTGGAGGGGTTAGTGCGGATAAAGGACCTTGGCGACGACTTCTACAAACTGGACCCCAAAAATTATTGCATTATCGGCGAACGTACCAAAAAGAAATTCTCCCTCGGCGACACTTTGCGCGTTCGTCTGATGGCTGCCGACCTGGACCGCAAAACTCTGGATTTCAAGCTGATTTAATTTTATATAAAAAAAACGTCCCGACGCAAGCGTCGGGACGTGGGGTTTGTGGGAGCTTCTCGCTCTTATTTAGTGAGTCTGTACACGACTCGCATCTGCTCTACGGTGAGCCTCGTCGCGGACAACGCCTCAACCATGAAGATGAGTGTTGTTCCGCAAGCTGACGCGAAGCCCAAGATGTAGAGCAAGTACATCCTGCCTGCAGGTCCGCTATACATCCACCAGTCGCTGCACGTTCCCGGGCACAACATCTTGTGCTGGATGAGCGCGACCTTGGCGATCAGCGAGAACCCGCAAACCAGGGCACCGAGCATCAGAGCTCGAGCAGCCTGGTTCTCGCATTCGCTCCAGATGGCGATGAACATCGCCAAAAGAAGCGCAAACCCCACAAACAAAAACACTTGCATCATTTTTTCCTCCTCTGCTATTATACACCTATTGATAATATTTGTCAAGTGTTAATATGGCACATTCAACATTGAATCGCAACACTCATGACTTCTAATGGGGTCGACCA
>CAYQIR010000061.1:0-3784 GCA_964417625.1 uncultured Candidatus Saccharibacteria bacterium | reverse complement strand
TGCCAGCGCGGAGGCTTATAGCTTCGGTTTTGATAATGTTTTCACCGAGTAACTTATTTATCAAAGACGACTTGCCTACCCCGGAAGAGCCGAGAAAACAGTAGGTCTTGCCTTTTTCTATAAAGGTTTTGAGTTCTTGCAGGCCTTCATCATTTACTGTACTGGTTTTAATAATCCCAATTTCTCTAAACCTGTTTCTTATTTCTGTAAGTTTTACTTCCAGCTCTTCTTTGGAAATCAAGTCTATTTTGTTTAAGATGATAACCGGCTTTACTCCCCCATCGTTTGCGATAGCGAAATATCTTTCAAAACGGTTGAGGCTGAAGTCCCTGTCGATTGACTCAACGATAAACGCCACATCAATATTTGTAGCGATGATTTGTGTTTTATTCTTGCCCAAGGTCCGACTTTTATCACTGTGACTTCTTTTGATAATGGTTTTTCTTGGCAAAATTCTTACGATGATAGCATGTTCGCCGTCCAAATCTTTGATGGTCACAAAGTCTCCCACTGCCGGATAATCCTCTCGCGATAAAGCGTTGAACATCTGCTTACCGGTTATTTTGGCCAAATATTCGCCATTTGCGTTCTTGATTTTGTAAGCTCCCCTGTGTTCAGCAATAATTCGAGCAATTCCAAAACCTTCCAACTTTAGTTTTTTGCGATTGGACTCAAAAAAATCATCGTATCCCAAATCTTCCATTGTAATTTTTTATATGTTGAAAAACAAAACTAAAAATCCACGAGTGCTGGGAGGGAAGGAGTCGGACCTTCATACTGGGATTCAAAGTCCCATGTCCTACCGTTAGACGACCTCCCAATGGTCAAATTAACACAACAAGACTAACACATTTTGACAGCTTAGTAAATTTACTTTTCGCTGCCACAAGAGTCGATGATGGCGAGCTCAATGGGGAGTTCGGGAATGGAAGCATAAGCTTGGCGTGAGGATGCTTCGAGGAATGCGAGCAGAGTTTTGGAGTTGATATTTTTGGCGGTTTTGGCGAGAGAGGCGAGACGTTCAAACTCGGCTTCCCCCGTTTCGCTGATTACCATTTCTTTAGTATCAGTAACTTGTCCCGCCGAAGCCATTGGCGAAGCGGGAGCGAAGCGCAAAAGCAGTACGAAGCGCAAGGAGCGCAAAATCATTTTGAGAAAAACCTGCATATCGGCATTCTCCTTGCTTGCTTTGCGGATCGCCTCTATCCCCTTCTTGGTATCCTGCTCCGCCACCGCTTCCAAAATTTCCAGAATATAAGATTCTTTGGGAGCGCCGAGCACATTCTCAACTTCCGAATGCGAGAGAGTTTTGTTGTCAGAGGAATGCATCGCCTTCTGCAAAATACCGAGCGCGTCGCGGAAAGAGCCGTCGGCCAAAGTGGCGATAAGGCCAGCCGACTTTTTCTCTATCTCATATTTCTCGGCTTTAGCAACTTCCAGGATTGACGATACCAAAGTGTCGTGAGTCGGCTTCTTGAAAGCAAAACATTCGCAGCGCGATACCACAGTATCGGGCAGTTTGTGTTCCTCGGTTGTCGCCATGATGAAGATACAGTGCTCCGGCGGTTCTTCTAAAGTTTTAAGAAATGCGTTCCAGGCTTCTTTGGTCAGCATGTGGACCTCATCAACGATATACACTTTGTATTTTGAAGAGTAAGGGTAAGTATGCACCGCGTCGCGGATGGCCCGGATTTCATCAATGCCGCGGTTGGAGGCAGCGTCTATCTCATAAATATCTTCGGGTGTTGTGCCAAGGAGTTTAGCGAAGATGCGGGCAATGCTGGTTTTGCCGGTGCCTCGGCTCCCGGAAAAAAGATAGGCGTGAGCGACTTTCTGGGTCTTCGCTTCGTTTTCCAACACCGAGACGATATGGTCTTGGCCCTTCACTTCTTTGAAGCTCTGCGGGCGATATTTGCGATATAGAGCGATTTCCATATAATGGCATTATAATTGAAACCCGCCAGAACGGCTAGTCGGGCTGGGATTGAAAAATTGAAAATTGAACAATTCGGGCTTTATCTTTCAATCTTTTAATTTTTAATCTATAATTTACTTATGCCCCTCGCTCCAACAAAAACACGAATCGGAGTTTTGCGCGGCGGACCGTCGCCCGAATACGACGTGTCGCTCAAAACCGGCGGCGTGGTCCTCGCCAATTTGCCGGAAAATTGCATACCGATTGATATTTTTGTTTCCAAAGACGGAATTTGGCACGTGGGTGGCCAGGAACGCGACCCGCACAAAATACTCGGGAGTTTGTATATGGTCTGGAATGCAATGCACGGCGCTTATGGCGAAGATGGCCGAGTCCAGAAGATGCTTGAAGAATTCCGCATCCCCTACACCGGCTCAAGCTCCTTGGCTTCTGCTTTGGGCATGAATAAAATAATGGCCAAAGATATTTTCAGGCGAGCCAATCTCAAAACCCCGTATTCCCTAGCGATTGAGCAAGACGGCGATTATATAAGCAACAGTGTGATAAAGCAGATTCACCAGAGTTTGCCTTTCCCGCTAATTTTCAAACCCGTGAATTCTGGTTCTTCGCTTGGCATTTCGGTGGTGGAAAACCCTTCACAGATTAAAGAGGCCCTGCAAAATTCTTTTGCCCACGGGCCAAAAGTTTTAATAGAGGAATTTATAGACGGCAAAGAAGTGACTTGCGGAGTGATTGAAGGCTTCAGAGGCAAAGATCTCTATACCCTGCTGCCAGTCCAAGTAGAGCGACCAAAGAGAACATTTTACGATTATGCTGCCAAATATCGCAATCTAGAACACTCTTCTCGCATCCAGGCTAACTTAAGCAATGACGAAAAAATGCGAGTCGCCGAGGCAACAGCACTCATCCATAAGCCACTCGGTCTGCGCCATTATTCACGGGGTGATTTTATAATGCACCCTAGACGCGGACTTTTTGTTTTGGAAGTCAACACCTTGCCCGAACTCTCTCACCGCTCCTCTTTCATCAAATCGCTTGAAGCGGTGGGTTCAAATATCAAAGAGTTCCTCTCGCATATCATTTCCAAAACTGTCCACAGATAAGATAAATGGAAGCCCGCTATCGCAGCAGACGGGCTTCCGTAGGTTACGATAGCGGGTTATCTCCTTTGCTTGTACTTATGGCTTTTAAACTTCTTCCTCGGAATCTTACTGATTCCGCAGAACTTCAATACGGGCACAATCAGTGCCACTTTCTGCGCCCGTTTTCCAAAGGCGCAAGCCATGAATCCCCTGATGTTCTCCCACTGTCTCCAGCCACGCCGGTGGAGGAAATGGACGGCATCTTTCTGGGCATTGAACTTCTTTCGGCAAAGCTCGTTGTTGAGCTGAATCCGGAACTTACGCAAACTTCACCTCCTGATGTTTATATTATTAACTTTAAATTTTAAAGTCAAAATTGCTTTGTGGTCACAAATAAATTTACTGACGTAAATTTTTCGCGACCCCGGCTCGCGGTTTTTGCCTTTGCTCTGCAAAACAAAAACATCGCTGTGCCTTCCAAAAGCTAAAAATGCAAAGCAGTTTGCATTTTCTTAACGCTTTGTGGACCTAGGCGGAATCGGACCGCCGTTTCGGCAATGCGAATGCCGTGTTCTGCCACTTAACTATAGGCCCTGATAATTGCTTCTTATAAAAATACATGATAGAAAACAACAAATCAAACTCTCTGCAGGTTTTTAAAAAGCCATATCTGTGTTATATTATCTTGGTATATTCGGGCCCGTAGTTCAGCTGGTAGAACGCCTCATTTGCAATGAGGAGGTAAGCGGTTCGAGTCCGCTCGGGT
>CAYQIR010000060.1:0-3880 GCA_964417625.1 uncultured Candidatus Saccharibacteria bacterium | reverse complement strand
CATCGTATGGTCCCTCCTTGCCCGATTTAGCCCTCGGGTTGGGGTTCAAGGTACTATTACTATCGCAAGCAATTATAGCACCTAAAATCAGTTATGTCAATATCAACTGGATTTCTACTTTAGCCCTTTATTTCCTTAGGCTTTTTCCCTTCCTCTTGGATAGTTTTGAGCACAAGCGTCTTGTTTTGAAGCGCCGCCTCTAAGAGTTTGACACGTTTATTGCCTCTTATGGTCCACACGCCTGGCTCGGGGTTTAGAGCTCGAATTTTTCTATCAATTTCTGTGGCTTTTTCATAATTCTGACCGAGAAGCGCTTGGTCGAGTTCTTTCACATCTACATAGCCATCTTCCGTTTCAAATTTTTTTGTGAATGTTGCTTCGCTTTCAACTTGGCTTTTTAGAATAACTTGGTTGTCTAGATATCTAGGAATTGTCCCAACAAGAAGCTTACCGCCCAATTCTGCCAGTTTTTTTTCAAGAGTAAGGTAGGTGTCCCTGCTTGATACTTGATACTTGATACTTGATACTATTCTGCCGTGATCCACTTTCTCGTCCATAAGATAAAGCGTTACTCCCGTTTTTTCCTCGCCAGCTAAAATGACCGATTGAATAGGGGAGGCGCCTCGGTATTTTGGAAGAAGTGACGGATGAACACCGATAATTTCTTTTGGGAATAGTTCAATAACGGATTTATGGATTATTTTTGCATACGCGGCGACCACGCCGAATTCTGGCTTAAATTCTCGAAGTTTATTTTTAAAATCCCCGTCAAGCTCCTCTGGTTGTAAAAATGGAATTCCCTGTTTTACAGCCAGTTCTTTGGTTGGGGGAGCAGTAAGAATCTTTTTTCTACCAAAAGGCCTGTCGGGATTACAAATCACCACCACTGGTTCAAAACCTCCATCGATTAGTTTTTGCAGCACACCATAGGCAAAAGATGGCGTCCCCCAAAAGGCAAACCTATTTTTTGCCATGATTTTCTACCTTGTGAAGTATTTTTGCTTTATCAATAAACAAGATTCCATTCAAGTGATCTATTTCATGCTGAAAGACACGAGCCAAAAGCCCCCACGCCTTTATTTTAAGCGGTTTCCCGTTTCTATCGAGGCCAGAGATAGTAATTTTATCAGGTCGTTCAACACTTCCATATGTTTTTGGAACGCTTAAACATCCTTCCTCAAAAGGCATCTTGTTGGAGCCAAGTTTTTCAATTTTGGGATTGAAAACTGCGTACGATTTATATCCGCCGTTTGTCTCCGGAACTTTAGCGACGAACACTTTGTGGGTGAGTCCGATTTGATTTGCCGAAAGTCCAATGCCATTTGCTTCCTGCATGGCCCTTTTCATGCTGTTTAAAAGGTCTGTAATCTCTTTGCGAGTGAATTTATCGAAGTCAAAAAGCTCCGTCTTTTTGCGGAGAAATTTTTCTTCCTTCTTATCGGTGGTTACGAGGATGTGCTCTGACATTAGATTTCTTAAGAACTGCCATAAAGTAGGCTCCTCTGTTTTTTATGTTCTTCTTTTCGGCAACTCCTTTCGCGAGCTCCAAGAGCCTCTCGGGATTATTCTCCTTCGCAAGTTTTATATATAACGATTTATGCGTTCTGTCCTCAAGAATCTCCGCGATTTCAAGCCCCAAGAGCTGATACTTTTTATAGACGCGCGATTCTTTGGCCCGTTTTGCAAGATTTTTTATGTATTCCAGATCCCGAAGCACGATTGTATTTTATGGTATTATACTCTTTGTGCCAAGAAGAGTTTTTGTGGCAATTAACCTTGACCAGGCCGCATTGAGCGCTATCGAAAAACGCGTGGAGGGACTTAAAATTAGATTTCCCGATAGATGGGTTCGCTTTATGCCGAAAGAAAATTGGCATATCACTATCTCTTTTTTAGGAAATCAGGACGACACAACAGTCTATAAGATTGCTGAAATATTGAAGCATATTGTCCGGGAGATAGAACCGCCAAAAATTGCGTTTGAGAAATTTATGTATGGTCCAGCTCCGTCCCACCCCCGGATGATATGGCTCACCACCACCAAAACCACATCAGAAACCCTCGAAACAATAAAAGAAAGACTTAATGGAGCGTTCATACAGGCCGGTATTTATTTCAGGCGGGAACACCGGGGTTTCAATGGCCATATAACGCTGGCTCGCCTAAATTTTGCAGAGCAAAACTTGAGCGGGCTCGCTCGACTTGAAAATGTTCCCCAATTACCGTTCTTTCACGAATCCCTCTCGATTGCTTTTGAGACCAGAAGTTTGGATTTTATGGAATCTCACCTCGGACGCTTGGGCGCACACTATGATATTCTCGGTGAGTTTTCATTTGGCGGCGGCTAGACTTCACCCTCCACACCCAAAGATCGCACATAGCTCCGCCAAAGGCGCCCGCTCATCGAGTCTGAGACTCTCAGACGTTCGTCCCGAGGACTCAGTCCCGAGGGAGTCGAACGACCCGACGGCCGGCGGGGATCCGCCTCCGGCGGAAAATAACAGATGGCTAATTGGCAATTAGTAGGTGTGGGGGTTCACAATTTCATTTACCCCTGATATAGTATACTTACTCCGCTCGATGATGGTTAAAAAATATCTACTTATTTTTGGAACTCTCACGCTCGTCGCTGCCCTCATGGGAGGCACTTTTCTTTTAGGGTATGAAGCGGGAACTCATGAACCAAAAAATATCATTGTGCGTGGCGCCGCCAATCTCGAACCTAACGAGCCAGTTCCGGCTGATTTCAGCACATTCTGGCAGGCTTGGCAGTTAATTAACGACGAGTATTTGAAAAATGCCGAAGTGGCCAATATGACCAAAGTGGAAGGCGCGATCAAAGGACTCGTTAGTTCATTGGGAGATCCGTATTCCGCTTTCTTTAACGCCGAGGACAATAAGAAATTTCAAGAGGATATCCAGGGTAATTTTGGCGGTATCGGCGCCGAGCTTGGGATACGAAAGGATGTGGTGGTAATTATTGCGCCGCTTAAAAATACGCCTGCAAGCCGCGCGGGACTTAGAGCGGGAGACATGATACTGAAGATCAACTCGACTTCGACCGAGGGAATGACGATTGACGAGGCGGTAAGTCTTATCCGGGGGCCCGAAGGGAAACCGGTGACACTCACTATTTTCCGGGATAATTGGGATAAGCCCAGGGAATTTACCATAACCCGGGCGCGCATTGATCTTCCAACTATTGATTTTGAAATGAAGAATGGCGCTATTGCGTATATCCAGCTGCACAGCTTTAACAACAATGCGACCTCGTTTTTCTACCAAGCGGCGTCGAAAGCTCTTTCTGAGGGGAGTAGAGCCGTTGTGCTTGACGTCCGTGATGATCCTGGCGGGTATCTGGGAGTCGCGGTTGATCTTGCGGGATGGTTTCTCCCTCGGGGGACGCTTGTGGTAAGCGA
Source organism: uncultured Candidatus Saccharibacteria bacterium (assembly GCA_964417625.1). Lineage (GTDB taxonomy): Bacteria > Patescibacteriota > Minisyncoccia > Phycocordibacterales > WO2-35-19 > CAYQIR01. The sequence continues at coordinate 461 of CAYQIR010000060.1, read as the reverse complement.
GGTTGGCAGAAATAACGACAAACAGGAATTTAAAGCAACAGGGAACGAGGCGCTGGCGAAGCTCCCGGTAGTTGTGCTTATTAACAATGGCTCGGCGTCTGCGTCGGAAATTTTGGCTGGAACTTTACGCGACAATCGCCGTGCGCCGCTTATAGGAGAACAAAGTTTTGGCAAGGGAACGGTGCAACAGCTCGAAAATCTTCGGGACGGAAACTCGTTAAAACTCACTGTTGCCCATTGGGTGCTCCCAAGTGGGGTCATATTTGAGAGTGGCGGTTTGAAACCCGACATTGAAATAGAGATGAGCGATGAAGACATCAAAAATAATAAAGACCCACAGCTTGATAAAGCACTTGAAGTTGCGAGATCTCTTATGAAGTAAACTTGTCCCTGCACTTATAAAGCGCTTCCCTGCCTGCCGGCAGGCAGGGTTTTTCCGCTAAGCCATTATGCAAAACCAT
>CAYQIR010000059.1:0-4016 GCA_964417625.1 uncultured Candidatus Saccharibacteria bacterium | reverse complement strand
TGGCAGGGCATTACCGGCTTTGTGCCCGCTTCTCCCTTAAAAACCGAGCACTATCCTCGGATCCTCCACGGCGACAAGGATAAAATCTTGGAAGAACTCCGCAAATTGGTAGGTCAGAAGCTCTCGGTTGCTATCATCGGTGTCAATGCCAAGGAAGGCAAGCTGATTTTCTCCGAGAAGGATCCAGATAGCACCGAGAAAGAAAAAATTATAGACAAATACAGTTTGGGTGATGAATTGGACGGAGAAGTAACTGGCGTCGTGGACTTTGGCATTTTCGTTAAAATTGAAGAGGGGCTAGAAGGCCTAGTCCATATTTCCGAGATTGACTGGGGCTTGGTTGACAATCCCCACAAATTTGCCAAAGTTGGAGACAAAATAAAAGTTAAGATTATTGAAATCAAAGACGGCAAGATTTCCCTCTCTATCAAAGCTCTCAAAGACAACCCTTGGACTCAGGCTGGCAAGAAATACAAAAAAGATGATGTTGTCTCGGGTGTCGTCATCAAGTTCAACAAACACGGCGCTCTCGCTTCAATCGAAGAGGGGGTGGCCGGCCTCGTGCACATTTCTGAATTCGGCAGCGAAGAAAAACTGCGCGAAAAACTGGAGCTTGGCAAAACTTACAACTTCAAAATCAGCATTTTTGACCCCAAAGAACAAAAAATGGCCCTCTCATTTGTGGAAAGCAAATAATTTAAGCAAACCCCGGGAAAAAGTCTGTTTTGATATTGGCCTCGGCGACACCCATTGTTTTCAATATTTGCTTGAAGGCGGTGACCATACCAGTAGGACCGGAAATATAAAATACCCGCTCCTTATAATCAGGCACTTCCCGCTTAACCACTTCTTCATTTATTTGGTTCAAAACATAAAAAGTTTTGAGGCCGATTGTTCTTTCTGCCGTATCAAAAATATCTTTATAAACAAAATCATCCGCTGTTTTGGCGCCGTATAAAAGAATGATTTGCCTTTTTTCTCCGTTATCTATGAGATATCGGACCATGCTTCGGAAGGGAGTAATGCCGATGCCGCCGGCGATAAAAGCAAGTTTTTGGCGGGGATCTTTCGGCAAAACAAAATCTCCAATCAGCCGCGAAGCAATGATATCGTCTCCGGCCTTAAGGGCAAGCAGCTGTTTTTTGAAGCTGCTCCCTTTCTCCTGGCTTACTCTTACCCCAATTTTGATATCGCTTTCGGTTGGCGATGAAGCGATAGTGAAATATCTCCTGGTGCCGCGGTTGTCCGACGGCGAATGAGGCAAAGTCCATTCCATATATTGCCCCGGAATATTTTGGAGTTTTTTGGTTGAAGAAAAAATCAGCTCGTAAATGCCGGAAGCCAGCTGTTTTTTTTGGAGCAAACTGAGTTTGGCAAAATATTTGGGGCTTATAAAAAATGCATACAAGTTTCCCACTATGAGAGCCAAAGCTGGCGTGGAGAAAATAGGCCCGAGCTGGAATTGGAAGCCAAAATATGAGCCGACTATCAGTGCGTAAAATATTTGCAGATTTTTGCCCGGCGGAGCGGTCAATGGCTCGGTCAGCATGACAGTGCCGAAAAATACAATCGGCCAGGAAAGAAAAACTTGCCACGCTAACGAAGTTTGCCCCGCGCCTTTCCAAAACGCCACACCTAAGATGCTGACCATGGCCGCAATAACAAATAAGAAAAAAAACTGGAATTTGTCTATTTTTTTCAGGATCAAAAAACCGAGGACTGCCGCGAAAGGAAGCAAGTACGGAGTGGCGACCCACCAAATGGCATTGCCTAGGCCGAATGCTCCGAGAATAAATACTCCGATGGCGGCCGGATTGAAAATATGCTTTTTTTGGACGGCTAAGATATATTTTGAAGCCATAGCAACTGCTCCGCCGAGCGCCAGAATGCCGAGCTCGGAAAAGTTTCTAGCCGGAGCAAAAATGAAAAACAGGATAAAGGCGGTGATGAAAACCGATTCCACATTGCGCGCCGCCCCGACCATTTTAGCGAAGACATAGTTGACAACATGACAAGAAATAAGAATGACAATAAGAGAGAGGATAAGATTCAAACCTTTATGAGAAATCAACCCTGCAAATCCGAAAAAAATAGAGACAATAGAGAGTGTAAAAAGCCCTTCAAGAACCAGCCGATACATCGGCTTCCCATTTAGAAAACGGTCAATGTATTTCATACTTGATATTATACAGAAAATATTTCCGCGCTAAAACCCTCTGATTTTTGAAACGAATAATCGGCATACAAAATAAAACTTTCAAAATCAAAATGCGGCGTTAAAGTCTCCCTGTCTATAAAGAATAGTGCAGTGGTCAGAGCATCAGCAATGATGGTGCTATTGGCAACAGTCCAGACGGCGAGAATATGTTTTGGGGAAGTGAGAGTATCTGGATTTATGATGTGGTGGAAGTCTCCCCAAACCCGCCTGTTGCCAGCCGAACCGCACAAGCTTTGGTTGACGATAGAAGCTATGCCGACTACTTTTTTCGGATCGGCCGGGTGCTCAAGCCCCACTCGGAGAGCAATATTTTCCGGATTGCGATACAGCATATCTCCTCCAGCATCAATACAAAACGATTTCAAGCCGTTTTTGGTTAAAATATCGCCTACGATATCAACCAGATATCCTTTGCCGGCGGCGCCAAAATCAAGTAAAACCGGCACCCATGTTTCCAGATTCGGGTACTTGTAAGAAAACGCTTCGTCCCAGCCAATAGGTTTTTGCAGTGCCCTCCGCTGGGTCAAAGAATACTTGGCATCATAGCCGGCATCTACCAATACTTGGCCGATTAAAGGAGTGATTAACCCTCTGGTAATGTCGTAGAGAGCTCTGTAAACCTTGAACATTTCGGGGGCATCATCAGGTAAGGTGTAAGTGCCGGGTGTCTCGGCAATCTTGGCAACTAGGGAGTCATCGCGGAAACGAGAATAGTTTTTATCAAAAACAACAATGCGCTCCATGATTTGCTGGAGCAGCTGTTCTTTATGTTCCTTTGTTAATTCATCTGAGATGTCTATCACCCAGCGGGTGCCGATAGCATCAAAAACAAATTGTGATGCCATATATTTTGCAGATTAAGCTTTGGCCTCTGCTTTGATTTTAGCGACCGCATCGTTGAAGCCGATAGGGGTGAGAGAAGAACCGGAGACTTTGGAAAGACTAACTTGGTCCAGACTTTTGCCGATTACATATTGCTTGAAATCTGAAGCAAAAATTTCTTGGAAGTATTTTGATTCTTTGCGAGTATCATCCGCTATAAACACGCTAGCGCCAGTGATGACATCGTCTTTTAATACCAGTGTTACTTTGATAAACTCATTACCCCCGGGAGACTCGTAATTGCCGTCCGCAGAATAACTGCCGTCTCTGTATTTGGAATTTAAAGCGACCGGCGTATTAGTCAGCGGTATGTTGTCGTTTGAGTCCGGTGTTGCCGCGCCATTATTTGAAGAAAATTTAAAAGTAGCAAAAGCTCCTCCGGCAATTAACAGTAATGCGACCGCTCCTGCGATAACGCCTTTATTTGATTTTTGATTTTGTTCAATAGGGTCCATAATATTAAAAAAATTAATTCTAATGTGAAGATTATAATATAACACACAAAAACAGCAAAATTTTGCCGTTTTTGCGACAGTTAATTTTGCCTGAGGCTGTAATACTCAAATAGAGCCTTGATGCCAGCCAAGTTTTGCGGCCACTCCGTGCTCTCGTGAGTTTTGAGCTCCACGGTAATCGCCGGAATGTTGACTGAAGCAAGCCAGCCCTCGGCGTCGCCGGTAATCGCGTAACTGTCAAATGATTTGATTGGTCTGTAGCCGGCCGCTTTGGAATAAGCATTCATGATATCTAGCGTCTCCGGCAAAATACCGGCTTTGCATTCCGAAGCGTAAACGGCGTTTGATTTGCTGTGCCAAAATATGAAGGCGCTCACATTGTTTTGCAGGACAAAATTTTTCAGAGCCAAACTTTCCGGTTCGGAAAAGGCCGCACTGCCTCCGCTTACCGTTTTTGATTG
>CAYQIR010000058.1:0-4175 GCA_964417625.1 uncultured Candidatus Saccharibacteria bacterium | reverse complement strand
TGACAACAATATTTCATTATCAGAATCTGTTCGGATTCGGGGGTCTGCGTAGGAAAGAACCTTACCCCTACATTATACACCCGTTGAACATCTTTGTCAAGTGTAAAACTCAGATTTAATGAAATTTGGCTCGAAATAAGGGCATTTTAGGATTGTAGATTTTTTTGTTTGTTTGCACTATACTTTATAACATGTTTTATGTTGTTGGTTTGGGCAATCCGGGAACGGAATACGAAAATACTCGGCACAACACCGGCCGGATGGCTGTGGAATTTTTTGGTAAAAAAAATACAAACAAAAATGTGAAAATTGTTTTACCCGATACATTTATGAATCATTCCGGTAAGGCGGTAGCAAAATTTATTAAAAGCAAAAAAGCGGCCCAAAATTTAATCATAGTGCATGATGATTTGGATTTGCCGTTAGGCACCATGAAGATTTCTTACAACAAAGGCACCGGCGGGCACCGGGGACTGGATTCGGTCGTCAAAGCAGTCAAAACTCGCGAGTTCACCAGGCTCCGCATCGGCATCTCTCCGGTCACCCCGGGCGGCAAGATTAAAAAACCGGCAGGCGAAAAAGCAGTCCTAGATTTCATCCTCGCCAAATTCAAACCTTCGGAACTTGAGGTGCTCAAAAAAATATTCAAAAAGACCAGTGAATCCGTCCAAACCCTCGTCTCCGAAGGTCGCGAACGAGCAATGAATGTGTTTAATTAACCGACGTTTGATTTTTAGGCCAGTATAGAGTAATTTTTAAGGGGGAATCTAGTGACAGGTAAAAAGATCAAGAAAGTACTAGCCAACTTGCTGGGAGTTTACCTTATATTCTCAGTTCTATTCTGTGGAGCCGGAGCATTTTGGTATATGGTGACCGGCTCTGCGATGTTTGGCATCAGTAGCGTCTGGTATTGGCTATTATTGCCAGGGGCTCTTTTGGGACTAGCCCTATCCTAGGGTTCAGACAATCCTTTTACCAAGGTCGGCTACCAGGATAAGCCGACCTTTTGATTTAAGAAATTTTGTTATAATTAAACTATGCAAATCACATTAATCACGGGGAACGCGGGAAAAGCTGAAGAGGTCAGCCGATATTTGGGAATGCCGATTGAACACCAATCACTCGACCTTGATGAAATCCAATCTTTAGAACTGGAAGAAATTGTGAAGGATAAAGCAACACGAGCTTTTGAAAAAATCGGTCAGCCGATTTTGGTTGAAGATGTTTCTTTTGTTTTTCATGCTTTGGGCAAATTGCCGGGTCCATTGATAAAATGGTTTTTAAAAGAACTCGGAAACGACGGACTATGCAGATTATTAGATGACAAAGACAGAAGTTGCACCGCAACGGTTTGTTACGGATTTCACGACGGGAAAGAGGTACGCCTTTTTAGCGGTTCAATGGCTGGTACAGTCGCGGAAGCGCCACAGGGTAGCAACAGTTTCGGATGGGCCCCTGTATTTATTCCAGAAAATCATACCAAAACCTACGCCGAACTTTCAAATGAAGAACAAGCGCTAATCGCCATGCGCAACAAGGCTTTAAAAAAACTCCACGAATTTTTAACAAAAGATTGATTTTTGAAATTATATAAGATAATTTTGAGAGGGAGGAAAAAGTAATGGACAGATATTCGGAAGTAATTGAGGCTATTGTCTTGTGGCATTATCAGGATGCCAAGGGACACACCGTCAGTGCATCCACTACCAGATTTTCTGGAACCATGGTGGAACTTCAGGAGATGATCAAAGAAACCCCGAACAAAAACAAGAAAGAGCAAAATCTGGCGGTTCCGCATCAAATCATCATTTTATCCTGCAAACTATAGGGACCTCAAACAAGCAGGAAGGGATGAGGAAGCAAATGCTTTCTGTGTCCAGCTCGAGGCGGCAAATGCCCGTGCCCGGCAACTCACAGACCAACTCAACCGCTAGTTCCTTGGTCAGGCGGCATCCCTCACAGGCATGCCGCCTTTCGCTTTAAAATCTTCATACCACCCTTGATGGTGCCCATCAAGGGTGGTAAAATTTTAAAATGGGAACTAGGGATTATAAAAATTTTGCACCAGGTTGCTATTATCACGTTTACAACCGCGGAGTTGGAAAGATGAAAATATTTAAAGATTCACAAGACTTTGGCGTTTTTCTTAGTCGACTAAAAGAAAATTTATTTCCTAATAAAAAAGCATTAAGAAAAAATATTTCATCAAAAACATGTCATTCCTTGTATATCAGGAAAACGCTTCCGGCCGGATCATTTTCTCTCGTTGCCTATTGCCTTATGCCGAACCACTTTCATATTTTAATTAAACAAAATACTGATATTCCTGTAAGCAAACTCATTTTGAAAGTATGTGGGAGTTATTCAAAATATTTTAACCTAAAATATCACAGAGTCGGTTCTTTATTTCAGGATCAGTTTAAGTCTGTACCTGTCGATAGTAACGAGTATCTACTATGGCTATCAACATATATTCACTTAAACCCCAGAATCGCCAACTTAGTAACAAACGATATAGATTGGAAATGGGGTAGTTATGCAGAGTATTTAAATATTAGATTAGAAAAAATATGTAAGTTAGATATTATTTTAGAACAATTGAAAGATTTAGATAGTTATAAAAAGACCACAGAAAATTCGTTTAAAAATATTTTAGAGAAAAAACTTGCAGAATTTGAACTTAGATATGCGGAGTTTGAAACCCCTTGATGGTGCCCATCAAGGGGTGAGTTCATGCAATCCAACAAACTGCCTATTATGCTATACTAGACGCCAGTTTAACAACTAATTTTAATGATATGAAAGCACTCGTTGTTGTAGTTATCTTGGCAGTTGTAGTCGGTGCGGGTTTCTATTTTATGAATAAAGGCGGGCAGGATACGGTTAAAGCGCCGGTTACCGAGACTCCGTCAAATACTGCGAGCTCAACCGCACAACAAAATCCGGGTGAGACGATCATCGGCAAATCGGTCCAAGGGCGCGACATCGTCGCTTATCATTATGGCACCGGAAGCGATGAGCTCCTTTTTGTCGGTGGCATTCATGGCGGTTATGAATGGAACACGGCGCTCGTAGCTTATGAACTCAACGACTACATAAAAAATAATGTCTCTACTATCCCAAACAATCTCAAAGTTACTATCATCCCGGTATTAAACCCGGACGGTTTGAACAAAGTGGTTGGTACTTCTACCGGCAATTTTTCTAAGACCGACGTATCTCAGTCTGATGCTACTGCCATTGCCGGCCGCTTTAACGGCAACAATGTCGATCTTAACCGCAACTTTGACTGCGACTGGCAAAAGACTGCTACTTGGCAAAACAAAACGGTGAGCGGAGGCAGCGCCGCCTTTTCCGAACCGGAAAGTTTGGCGATAAAAAATTATGTGGAAAAGAATAACCCCAAAGCGGTAGTAGTTTGGTACAGCTCAGCAGGCGGAGTATACGCTTCCAATTGCCACAACGGTATTTCCGCTGAAACCCGCACGCTCACCAATACTTACGCCAAAGCTTCCGGCTACAAAGCCTTTGAAGAATTCAACTTCTATGAGATCACTGGTGACATGGTCAACTGGCTGGCCAAAAAGAACATCCCCGCTATCAGCGTCCTCTTAACCAACCACACCGATACTGAATGGAGCAAAAACCAAAAAGGAGTTGAGGCTCTGCTTAAATACTACGCCCGTTAATTAAACAAAAATAATGCAGCCTTTCTTCAGGAAGCCGGTCTTTATTGTCGTCGTAATCCTCTTAATATTCGGTGCAGTTACGTTCTTTGCACTGTATGAAAAACCCAAAGTAGCGCCCCCGCCTGCCGAGACCGCCACAACGCCGATTCTCAAAGTTATCGGCACATCCGTCCAAGGCCGGGAGATTGAGAGTTATACATACTCGTCTCGCCAATCGGCGGGCGGAGACGGTTCTTCGTCGGGGGCGTGCACGGCGGTTACGAATGGAACAGCGTGCTTCTCGCCTATGAGTTCATGGATTATCTGGACAAAAATCCTTTGGTTGTGCCTTCCAATGTAACTGTCACAGTTATTCCGTCAGCCAACCCCGATGGAGTTTATAGGGTAGTGAAAAAAGAAGGTCGTTTTAGAGTTGCCGATGTATCAACGAGCACCAAAGTTTTGGCTTCCGGGCGTTTCAATGCTAACGAAGTAGACCTCAACCGC
>CAYQIR010000057.1:0-4544 GCA_964417625.1 uncultured Candidatus Saccharibacteria bacterium | reverse complement strand
GCTACGATCCCCTTACCTCAGCTATGCCATAGCTGCGCTCTACCAATTGAGCTACGAGCCCAACCATTTTTAATATAACAAAAAACCGTCCTCTGTGTCCATAAAGCGTTTTTTTGTTTTTTTTAAAGTTATATTTTCGGATCTTCTATCGGCGAGGTGTTGCTAGACTTTCGGCTGAAGACGTACAAGTACAAAATGTCTAAGATGCCGACCGTATTGATTATAAGCAAAACCACAAACCAAACCTTGTTCTCTTGGTGAGCAGCTTTCCAAAGAGCCATGCCTTTCCAAACAAGCGACCATAAAACCAAGAGTCCTAATAATGCCCCCGATACTCCCAAGAAACCCGGGGAAGAAGCTCCAACAAAATTTTGCCAATCCATAAAATTAAATTAATTATTAACCTATTAATGAGCAATTTATGCTGATACCTTACAATTTCTGTCAATTTTAGGCAACAAAAACCTGTTCATAACAATGCAACATTTTTGTTAAAAAATCTATATTAAACGCTGAGCGTCTAATAAAAACAAAACGAGCTGCCGTGAGAGCGACAGCCCGAATACTTGCATCATTTCATTTCTCTTTTTTCTACGGAAACGATAGCTTCCGCGATTTCGTCGATAATTCTCATGGCGGCATCGTAAGGATTTGCCGCCCTTATAATCGGTCGGCCAACAACGATGCGATCTGCCCCAGCCTTGATTGCCTTGGATGGGGTCATAATCTGGTCTGGATTTTGGTCGTCGCCAGGGATAATCGCCCACGTCGGCCGGATTGCCGGAGTATTCAGAGTAAACCGGTCCTTAAACTCCAGGTGGAGCATCTCAGCTTCAGTAGCTGCACAGACAAGTCCGTCGATTCCTGCATGATTTGCCGAATTTGCCAACTTAATCACGGATTTACGAACTGTTCCTCCGTGAGCAACGATTGCATCGTTCCTGTCGAAGGTAGTGAGTACCGTAACACCGAGAACCTCGGTATCCGGTAGCATATTCTTGAGTGCACGCATTGCCAGCTCTCCCGTTGAACAAGCAACTGTCAGAAGCTCCGGCTTGACTTCCAAAAGATACTCCCCGTCTGTCGCGAGAGTTTCGCCGATATCATAAAGCTTGAGATCAGCGAAAGCTCGCAAACCGTACCCATGGATGTCGTGAATCAAACTGTAACCGCAAGCTCGCAGGGCGGAGTTTACTTTGATACAAACCCCTGTCCCGTGGAGAGCTTTGGCTAAAGTGACGACCTTGCGCCTCACCCATTCAATCCCCGGGAATACTGTAGTGGGGAGCCTGAAATCGGCGGCAACGATCAATCGCTCTGCCGGCGTTAACGTCTTCATAAAAACCTTCCTTGTTTAAAGATCAAGCCCAGAAAACGGCTCCTGCGCATAACATTAAGCAAAAAGTGTCAAAAAGCAAGGATTTTAGCTATTTGTATCGAGGGAATCGAGATATCCACAAGCGGGCCTTGCATTAAAAATTTGAACATGGTATAATTAAAAGCAGATATGGTCTAAAGGTGAAAAAGCCCAAAAAGCCTGCGCCACCATCGGTACAGTTCGCCAAACTCGCCGGGGACTATGCCGCCCTCTCTCGGCTCGGCAGAGCGGGAGCGATGAGAAAGAAGGAAATCGCGGCTAAAGATCGCGAGCGGGAGGAACAAAAACAAGAAAGAGAGAGAAAAAGGAAAGAACGGCAGATGCTATTCTACTCCGCCCAGATGACTCGGCAAGCGCATGAAGATATCTGCCCGCTTCATTAAAAAAGACCCGCTGACGTTAGCACCACGTCGGCGGGAGTTTTTTTGTTTTCAAAATTCACTACGGGGTTATCCCCTATTTAAATTGCTTAAATGCTTAGATGCGCTGTAATTATGGATAGAGGTTACGGAGTGTGAATCATAGAATAAAAATAACTTCCCCGCGGGCAATCTGGTTCGCCAGGACTCCTCCAGACTACATTGCCCACCACTCTCGGCTCGGCGGAGCGGGAATGAAAAAGAAGAAGGAAATCGTGGCGAAAGACCGCGAGAATAAAAGAAAGGTCGCAAAGAGATTAGTTAAGATGCTTCTCTGCGCCACTGACTGAAGGCCCGCCGGGATTTATCGGCGGGCAGTTTTTTGTCGCAAAATTCTTTTTTCGTTTAACTCAAAGAATTTTATATTTGGCCATTATGAGTTTTTCCACTTCGGCTTTGTCGCGGCCATACTTGGCATAGGACAGTTGCTTCAAATTTTCTATTTGGCTCGGGTCGCCTTTGGGTGGAGGCGGGACCTCTATATTGAATGGTTTGGCTGGTTTGCCGTTGACCAGGAGACGCACGTACGCGTTGTGATTGTCTATATTCATCAGGTCCGATGGGCTAAAGACCGGCGTGAATTGTTTCTCCAATATTTCCGAATCTTCGGCACCGACCCGGAAAGCGCAGATGGAACCGACATTGCCAAAAACCGCATCCCGGATTTTATCTTCGAGCTGAGCGATAAACTGATGCGCAATGTTAAGCGCGAGTTTGTATTTGCGGGCTTCGGAGAGAATGGTAGCGATAGAATCGGTAGTGATGGTGTGGAATTCGTCGATATAGAGGTAGAACGGCGGCAAGTCTTTGCCAAATGAATCGGCACGAGAGAGGGCGGCCATCAATATTTTGCCAACCAAAATGAGTCCGATAAGATTGGCATTGATGTCCCCTAGTCGGCCTTTGGAAAGATTGACCAGAAGTATTTTTTTGTTATCCATAATGTCTCGGAAATTGAAAGAAGACTTTTCTTGGGCGATAACGGGGCGCATAATATCGTTGGTCAAAAACACATCAAATTTGTTAGTGACATATTGGACGTAATTGGCGAGACCCTGCTCGCCGGTGGTCTTCTCGGCATTGATCCAGAACTGTTTGATTAGCGGATTTTTGCATTTTGATATTTTTAAATCGCGGTAAGTTTTGTCTGAAAGCACCCGCGACATATCTACCAGCGTATTGCCCGACTCCGGATCGTCCATTACGAGCAGAGCCGAGTTGCGGAAGTATTGCTCAAAAGCGGGGCCCATTGATTCGGGTACATTGCCGTATAGCTTGCGGAAGATGCTGAAAAGCTCATTGACCACAAATGTCTTTTGTTCCGGGAATTTCTCATCATACTCAAGCATGTTTAAGGCCATCGGCCTTTCAGTAAACCCCGGGTCAAAATAAATCACGTCCTCAAATCTTTCTTTTGGCACATTAGCCAACACCGCTTGGATATCATTACCGTGAGGGTCGATTACACAAACCCCCTGACCCGTCTGCATATCCTGGATAATCATTTCTTTGAGCAGGGTGGACTTACCGGTACCGGTCTGGCCGATGCAGTAAAAGTGGCGAAGGCGGTCATCCTCTATCATTCTGATTTCGGTGTTTACATTGCGATATTTATTTATGCCGAGCAACAACCCTTCTTTGCCTATATCAAGCGGCGCCCCGGCCGTCGCGCTCCGCGATTGGCGCAAACCCTCGGAGACTACCAAAGCTTTGGTATGGAAATGCATGACCGAAGTAATTTCCCTGAGGTTCATCGGGATGGCCGTGCTGTCGTCAAAAAGCCGGAAGCTGAAGTTGCGGACCAGGCTGCGCAGGTCGCCTTTTTCAAACTTTTTCCATTCCAAAGCGTTACCGAGAGTATTGTCAAACTGGTTAAAGCTTGATTTGAGACTGCGGAATATTTCCTCGGCTTCATCTTTGGTGCCCGAGGAAGCGAGAATCCGGAGGTTGCAGCGCACGATGGGAGCGGCGATTTTCTTATTTATCTCCGCGACTGCGTTTTGGTCGATGGGTTCGGGCTTTTCTTCTTTTTCATCTTTCTTTTTGGAAGAAGTGAACAGGTCTTTCAATACATGCACGACTTCGCCGGAAATATTGTCCGGAATATTGATAGCTTCTTTAAGCGGAGTGCCCTTTTGGATTTTGTTCAACGCTTCTTTGTATCTTTTGATGTATTTCTCTCCAACCGGCGACCAGATAAGTTGAATAGCCGCCCCCTCGCCGTCCCTGTTGACCTTACTGAAGCTAGAAAGGATAGAGTTGAGCGGGTCGTTAACAAAGTTTTCGTAAGTTTTAATAGGGAAAATGGAGTTTTTGGCGAAGGAAGCGCAAGAGCCGGCGGTAAATCCGGTTGCGTTGAAGATATTGTAATCGTCGGGCTTCTCGGTGATTTTGGCATGGTTGAAAATAGAGAGGATGGATTTTTCAAAGAGATTTTTTTTGGAGGCCGGCACCGCTACATAAAAAACAATTTCTTGGGAAAAATTGGCATTGGCGATTTCCAAAGACATCCAATTTTCTTCCGATTTGTCAGAGTCGGAAATAGAAAGCATGCCTGAATAAAACTGCTCCATGCCGGAAATGACCTGCTCCAGAGTTTCCCTGCCCCCATCTTGAGATTTATCATTTTCTTCCGGTATCAAAATTTCATACAGAACCATATTCATACCCTTGCTGATGCGCTCCTTTGGGTTAAACCCGAGATCGGAAGAGCGTCGTGTAGGGAAAGAGTGTGGAAGGATGTGTAG
>CAYQIR010000056.1:0-4582 GCA_964417625.1 uncultured Candidatus Saccharibacteria bacterium | reverse complement strand
CGGCGGTGACGGCGATGTCGTCGATGGAGCAGACACCAGAGGCGCAAGCGAGCTCTTGCTTGGAATCGATGGTGTCGGTCGCTTCATAGGTCACAATCTTCGCGAAGTCGATGTGCTCCAGGCGCTTCAGCCTCTCCTTATAGGTCTTCTCATCGGTCGCTTCGTAAGGAGCGAGCTGATAGACATGATTGTCGCGCGGGAGAAACGCGAGCCCCCCGACGATGTCCCAATTGTCGTAAATCCAGTTGGCGACTTCTATCCATTCATTCTCACCGATAGAGATGGTGGTAGAGGGGTTGTGCTCGGTATAATTTTCCTTGACCATCTTCCAATATTCCAATTGTTGCAGAGCGGTGACGTCGTTCTTGAAGATTGATTTGTCCGGAGCTTTGACTGGGAACTCCAATACATAAGTATTGGCAGTGTCTTTGTTCTGACCGACTTCCGGGTGATAAGGGACACCCTGGTCGCGCAACATCTTGAAGAGCGAATCGGTGGCGGAAATGCGGATGCGCTGGATGTAATATTGCGAGTGGCGGGGGTGGGTGCCGGAAGCGGTATCAAAGGTTTTGGAAACGGTGCCTGATGGCTTGACGCAGGTGACGCAGGTAGACTCGTTGATGCCAAGTCGTTTGGCATATTGTTTGTTGATGCGAATCGCTTCTGCTTTTAATTTGCGGAATACTTCTGGGTTGCGGACGACCGGAGAATCCCATTGGCCGGTGATGGATACGCCAAGCAATCTCTCTTGGTCGCAATTTTCTTTCCATTGTTTAGAAAGGTATGGGAAATGGGTGAGAGTGGCCTGATAGGTGCCGAGGATGGTGGCAACGCGGATTTTTCGCATCAGCGACTCTTCGGTGTCCTCATAGCGGGCGATGACTTCGGAGAGGTTACAGAACTGTTTGGATTGTAAAATGATTTCTCCACAAGGGTTAGTGCCGAGGATGCCGACAACTCTGTTGTCTTCAGAAACCAAGTCGTTTTCTTTCAAAACTTCCATCCTGCGTTTTGGCAGAGTGGTAGCGAGGCCGGCGCGGTTGAATATACCTCTCTCACCCGCTCCGGATTTCATAAGAGCTATCCACTCTTCCATAAATTGTTCGCTTGAAGGCTTCTCATTATAAACGGCGCTGTTGTTCGCGAGCATGCGTTGCGGGTCGGTATTCCAAAATTGGCCAGCCTTGGCATCTCGGATTTCTTGGTCATCCAAATCGGAGAGTGAAATCATCGCGCTCCTGCGAACTCCACCGGAAACCACGCACTCGCCTATCTTGCAGATAATATCGTGAGCATCTATCGGTCGCAGGCGTCGGCCCTGACGGCCGAGCATTTTCATGCGGGTGAAGCTCAAAACTTGTTTCAATGGTTCCGGACCGGATGATTTGCCGCCCATGGTAGCAAGTCGGGCGCCAGCCGGGCGCAATTGGGAGAAATCAAACTCGATATCTTTGCCGTCAGCCCAAGTCTTCATACCCAAAGACAGAGCATCGGCCCAACCTTCTTTGCTGTCGGGAATAACGTGAGCGGCCAATTTTTTGCCAGTCTGGCGCTGAATCTGGGGCAACTTCTCTATATTGTCGCTTTCTACCGACCAACCACAACCGGTGCCGCACATGGAAATATACATGATTTCGGCGAAATCTTGGAAACAAGTCGGGGCGATATAAGAACAGTTGTAAGCACAGACGTTGGTGGTCCTTGCTGCTTTGCCGGCAAATTGCATAAGTCTCATCGAAGGCATTGCTTCCTGTTTCAAAATCGTCATCTTTACCTCCTCATATTCGCTTTCTTTGAGTTTGTCGCCCAAGTTCTCTTTCATAAAGGCTACATATCTGTCCACAGTTTCTATCCAAGTTTCGCGGCGATTTTCTTCGGCTATCCATTTTGAGTAACTACGATAATATAAAAATTCACCCAAGGCGTTGCGGAAATACTTTTTACTGTCTGCTGCCAATTTTTGGACTTTTTCCGGCACGCGGATGCCTTTGACGCGGAGCTCTGATCTTTTCTGACGATAAATGATGTAATTTTTAGCGGTGTTCACATATTCGGAAAGGATCAGCTCCTTTTCGACGCTGTCCTGAATACCTTCAACCGTCGGTACAAAATTTTTGAATTTTTTGCTGATGCGTACCAAATCGGCGAGCACCTTGTGAGCGACCATCCGGGCCTCGGCCTCGGAGCCCTCGTTGGACGCGAGCATTGCCTTATTGATAGCAATCACAATCCTTTCAAAATCAAAATTAACGATTGAGCCGTCTCTCTTTTGGACCTTCTTAATGAAATCTTCCATTGCGGACTTTTTTGCGTTTTTTTTGATTTTTTGAGGCATATTTTTATAAAAAAATTAAATTTTTGATAATTTTTTGTTAAATTTTGATAAAAAGTTAAAAACAAGTGTCACTCATTTTACAATTTTAGAGCCACTCCTGCCCTGTGGATAAACCCCAAAATCTGCACCGCAATATATATATGACTGACTGTAAAGATGGGTCGGGAACGAGCGTTAATTTGAGGGAAATCAGGGACTTCTAAAACAAAAATTCCGCTCGGTCGCCGATTTTAATTCCCGATTTTTCAAAAAATCCGGCTCTGGTCTCCAAAACATAAGATTCAAGTGCGGGTTTGCCATCCTTCAGTGCGTAAAAAACTTTCGGATAAGTTTGGGGAGAAGCGTTTTGCTCGATGTATACGATTTTTTTGTCTTTATCGAGCCAAGCGATGTCAATCGGGAAGTTCATATCTTTCATCCAAATGCCGTGGTAACCTTCTGCTTCAAAAACAAAAAGCATCGCTTCATTTTCACCTAGCCCCACCTTGCCCGAGAGCCCTTGAATTCTTTTGGCATCGTTATCGGCCACTTCTACGCTCAATGTTATCTCTCCTATCTTTAAGGATTGATGAAGTTGGGGCGTCGCATTCGGATTTTTATTAAAAAATTTAAAACTCAACAACAATATTATGATGACAACTGTTGCTGAAATTGCTTTTTTCATTGCCCCATTATAACAAAAAATCACTCGAAAAGAGTGATTTTTTGTGACTAACCTGTGAGATTATTCCTGTTATTCCGACAAGCGAGGAGCAAAGTGAAAATGAATTTTCATTTTGTCCGAGCGCCGTCGGAACAAAGTGCGGAGCACTTTATCTTCGGAAATTGTCTCTGCGAGGTTTGTTTTCTTGAGGGCGAGCCTCATTTACGGTGAGAGCTCTGCCTTCAATGTCTTTGCCGTTCCACATTTCAACTGCGGAATCAGCTTCGGCATCATTTGCGAAAGTTACGAAACCGAAACCTTTTGAAAGTCCCCTCTCTCTGTCCATGATAACGACAGCTTCGGAAACCTCGCCGGCCTTAGAGAACATGTCTTTAAGATCGGTGTCGGTGGTTTTGTAAGGCAAATTGCCTACGAAAAGCTTTTTCATTGCGTGCTTTGTTTATATTACGATTAAAACGACCAAGCGAGTTCCGCTTGTGTGTTCGCGATATAACGCAAAACAAACAATTGAGAACTAAACACTTACTACAATAGTATATACCTTAGCCTCTCAAATGTCAACTCCCGTTCTGTTTACAGATCAATAGTGTCAAAGGGCACCTTTGACATTTAGATAAAAAGTTAAGCCCGCCTTTTGCCAGGCGGGCTAAACCGGAAGGATCACAGCTCTTACGGGGCTCATGTTCACGGCTCGCGAACCGTGGATGCGCATCTCTGCCTCCGCTTCACTCCCCTTCCGGCTTTGCCCGTAATGCTATTCCAATCAGACAAAATGTCAAGCGATTGCATATTTTAACCGCTAGTGATATCATAACGCTATTAAAAGAGTTCCAAAGGCCTAACCTTCCGCTGCCAGAAGTCGCAGATTGCCCCACTTCGCTACCCCCTTCGCACAAGACTACGGAGGGTCAAAGAAAGCTACGAGGGGCAAGGCGGAAAAGCTCGCGGTTTTTTTATGCCATGCCTAAAACAACAGCTCCTGAAAAAGAAAACGAAGGAGATATAAAAACAGAGAGTGTAATGAGTAAATTCCTCGATAGTTCCGCGCTGCCTCCACAAAAAGAGGCGATAGTTGAAGGTACCGTATTATCGATTGATAAGAATTCTGTCTATGTCGATATGCCGCCTTGGGGTACCGGGGTAATTTTCGGCCGCGAATATGTAAATGCCCGCGACCTGATCAAAAAGATCAACGTTGGCGACAAAATCACCGGCAAAGTCATTGGTAATGACAACAAAGAAGGATATATAGAAATCTCGCTGAAGGAAGCCAAGCAAGCACTTATCTGGAGCGATGCCGAAGAGGCCATCCGCGACAAAAAGATTTACGAGCTCGCAGTCACCGAAGCCAACAAGGGCGGTCTCATGATGGTCTGGCAGGGCATTACCGGATTTTTGCCCGCTTCGCAATTAAAAACCGAGCACTAACCACGGATCGTCGATGGCGACAAGGAGGATTTGAGCCGAAAGCGGCGCCTTCGGAGCGTATTGAAGGCGGATATCGTAAAGCTTGTTTTCCAGGGATTCGGTGAAGGGCGCCGGGAAATAGGCCAGGGCCGCCACCGCCAAGGTGAGGACGAGAC
>CAYQIR010000055.1:2976-4939 GCA_964417625.1 uncultured Candidatus Saccharibacteria bacterium | reverse complement strand
CAAGATCAGACATCAAACCTCTGGCTATCTTCTCGCCCTTTTTAGACTTTGGTTTTCCTATTCCTTTCGGTAACTCGTCATGTAAAAATCGTCGCTCATAACGGCGACATTCTTCGACGGTAAAGCGATCATAGAGATCACGATAATACTGCTCATCCTTTAGATATTTTATTGTCTTTATATCCGACATATTATTTAAAGACTCTCCTCGATCTCAACTGCGTCGTCTTCATCTACGCCAAGATCGTCCATGATTTCCTGAACTCGTTCGGCAGTGTCTTTATCAAGATCATGACTTTCCATAAGTTCCTTTACATCCTCGTCCGGAGCTTCTTCGGCTGGTTCGTTTTTAATTGGATCGTCGGTGCTCATATTCGTAAATTATTTACTTACAAACTTATTTATACCGAGCATATACACAACGCTCAATACTAGAGCTATGCCAATAGGCGGAAGTGTATAGAGCACAAGGTTTGCCACATTAAACAGGATCGATGCACTTGCATTTAGAACATTGAAAAGCCACGGCACAAGATATGCGTAGGAAATGTACATCAGGAATAGCCAGAGCACGGCCTTGATGAGATTATAGAGTCCCCACATGCCAAAGACTTTTACTACGATATCGTGTAGGACTTTATAAAATTTGATCACGTATAGGAATAAGCCAAGTGTACAAAAAGTAAAAGCACTATAAAACGCGCGAACAAAAACGCTCGGCTCAGACAATGGACTAATTGATTGCCATTCAAATTTAATTCCCAAAGCGAAATGCCAGAGCAAAAACACTAGAGCAAGGATCGCGTAGGTCGTCCCGTCGCTCACGATCTCCTTGGTGTTTTTTAGCAGAACCTTTTTGTACCAGTCGTTATTTTTCATGATCGTTTTTTGGCTTCTCATTTTTCCTGACAAGCGAAAGACAGATCAAAACATGAACGAGACGGCTGGCAACATCCTCGCTTTCAAATAACTTCTTATTGATTCCGTGGGCAAAATTGTTTCTTAAATTCCAACCAACCCTTTCAGTAAGCAAAACGCGCAGGTAATACTCAACATTTTCTCCCATTGTCTGAAAGATGTTTTTGATCAAACCTCGGCTCAGTAATTTATCGAGACTAAGAACATCGTAACCTCCATCATCGTTAGGCCGTATGTAGGTTTGGTTATTGATACGATATAGATTTCTAACTGCGTCCTCGATAAGTGGGATACTCAAACAGCATGTAGTGAGATAGTCCTTACTCCAAAATGATTTGAATAGTTTTGAGATATATTCCTTGTCTTCAGGCCTAAAAACTGGAGACAAAAACAGGACATCAGTAAATTGCTCCGGTGTGTACAGCTCGCGCACTTTCTCAAATGCGATTCTCAAAAATACTGCTTGGAAGTGTAGGTTGCGGGAAAAGTTCTCCAAGAGATGTTTATCATAATCCTCATCGATCGAGCCGAATTTTACGATGGGATAGCCTTCTTCCGAGGCCATAACGTGACTAGCTAGATAAGTGATAGGGTGATTTTTTGCGAGATCATTGAGCTGATCTTCCACTGACTTCTTACGCAAAATAAAATTGACAGCAAGCCTTGCCATTACCTTGTCCAATGGGTCAGAACTGTCTGCCCCGAAAATCGAGGTAACAAACTTCTCAATGTCCTCATTTTTGATTTTTATCTCGGTAGAGATTTCATGCATTGCGAACTTGCCTCGTTCGCCGAGATTACTTAATTCATTAACAATTCGCGCTCGTGCGTCTTTAGTAAATTGAAAAGAAGCGTACTCAAGATAAATATCAACGAGTTTTTCGAGGTAGTTACTTATAAGCATTCCGTCCGAATTTGCATACTTGTTTTTTCGGAAGGATTCTTCAAAAGCATCAAGTACTCTTTTGAGATTGGCTTCGTCTTGATTGACAGAATAGTACGGTGCGAGCAATCTAACTGCACACTCTACGCGCCACGGATCAGG
>CAYQIR010000055.1:0-2966 GCA_964417625.1 uncultured Candidatus Saccharibacteria bacterium | reverse complement strand
TCAGGGTCTTCCGTTGCCATCAGTCGTTTCAGACGATTTTCAAGATCAGTGAGCAATTTATTCTTTTCTTCATCAGAAAGAGTAATCTTCCCGGTCTTATCCAAAACTAGCCACTTAAATGCGTGACCCCAAAGACCAGGCTTTTCGTCCTCGGCATACTTACTCTCGGTCGTTATAATGGCGTCCTTGAGTTTTTGTATACGGACACTGTCATTGATTTGAATAGCTAACCCTAATGCACGCTCGAGCTTCGACTTACAACCAAGTCCATCATCTAAATTTAGATTGCAAATCTCAATGGCCGAATCAATTACTTTCTGTGCCACCGTAAAATCAATACTCTTTTTCAAGACTACGGGCTCAAAATCGAACACCAAGTCCGCATAACGATTAGCCATGAGGGGATGTTTAGTCTCACCAGCCCTCCTTTTCCAATAATCGAGCATCTCTTGATCAATAAGCTTGATGCTAGGAAACTCTACAAATTGACCCTGTTGGTTTGGCAAAACAAACATGGGTCCATGATATGTACCCCAGCTTGTCTCTTTATTCGGATAATGAGCCATGAACTGAAAAGCCATGTATTCAGCCAGCTCTTCCTTATCGGCAAGTTTCTCTTGCTTGGCATTCAAAACCTCACCAATTTTTTCACCAAGTTTAAATTCCTCGATCGGTTCGATCTTGTTTTCTAATTCAGCATAATAATCTTGTAATGCTTTTCGGATCATAGAGGTACATATTTATTCGCCGGTCCAGTCCTTACACAAAATCTCGGCCTGCTCGAGGACGGTCTTGGTGGCCTGTTCCTGTTTATCGGGCGGATATTTGTATTTGTTGAGCAGTTTCTTTACATAGACGCGAAGTTTTGCTCGGACACTCTCTTTGAGAGTCCAATCGATGCTGGTATTTTTACGGAGCATCATCACCAACTCTTGAGCAATTTTCTTCAGCGTGTCGTCGCCAAGTTCTTTGATCGCAGTCTCATTTTCACAAAGGGCGTCGTAAAAGGCGATCTCATCTTCGGTTAGGTTCATGTTATGACCTCGTTCTTTTTCCTCTCTGATTTTTTTGGCCAACTCTACCAGCTCGGCAATGACCTGCGCCGCTTCGATGGTCTGATTCTGATATTTTTTGATCGTCTCCTCGAGCATCTTGGCGAATGAGCGAGACTTAACCAAAAACTTCTTTTCCATTGTTCGGATTTCGTCGTTCAAGAGTCGCTTCAAAACCTCCAAGGCTACATTCTTGCGTTCCAGCCCTTTCACTTCCTCCAAGAACTCATCAGAAAGCACCGCAACGTTCGGACTCTTCAGTCCAGCGGCATCAAAGATATTTATTACCTTGTCAGACACGACGGCATCAGAAACGATCTGCCTAATAGCCTGATCGTAATCATCCATTGTGGGTCCACCGAGTCCTCCAGTTTGCTCGAATTTAGCAATGAATGCCCGAACAGTTTGGAAAAAGGCAATGTCCTCACGAATCCGGATAGCCTCCTCGCTTGGAACAGACAGAGCGAATGCCTGAGATAGTTCCGCGACTGATTGCATGTACCGCTTCTTGCCGTCTTCCATGCCGAGAATGTGATCCATTGCCGAACCTGCAATTTCGGCTTTGTCTTTTGCCTTGCCAGAGAAATACAAAGAATAATCCAAGCCATGATACATGGATTTAATCGTCTCGTACTTCTCAAGCATGACACTAACAGCCTCCTCCTGCTTTACTGTTGGCTGTTCTTTACCTTCTTGCGTGTAATACGAAAGAGCCTCTTTGAGAGATGGTGCAATACCAAGATAATCAACAATCAAACCTCCCGGCTTATCTTTATAGACTCGGTTCACTCGAGCGATCGCCTGCATTAGTCCATGACCCTGCATCGGCTTGTCGATGTACATGGTGTGCATGGATGGAGCGTCAAAGCCGGTAAGCCACATATCGCGAACGATAACAAGCTTCAATTCGTCTTTCGGGTCCTTCATGCGATCTGCTAACAGGTCTCGCTCCTCTTTGGTGTGCAGATGTTTTTGATAATGAGCCGGATCGCTGGCCGCGCCGGTCATAACCACTTTAATAAATCCTTTATTGATATCATCGCTGTGCCACTGTGGTCGCAATTTTATAACCTCGTCATAAAGCTCAACGGCAATTCTGCGACTCATGGCTACAAACAGACCCTTCCCATCCATTGCACCAAGACGAGCCTCGAAATGTTCGATCAAGTCTTTTGCAATAAGAGCGACACGCTTCTCTGATCCGACCATGGCCTCCAGCCGGGCCCATTTGCTCTTGAGCTTTTCCTTTTTCTCCACTTCTTCACCCTCGGTTAATTCCTCAAATTCAGCATCGATCTTTGGCGTCGCTTCTTTCAAGAGATCAATCTTTGCCAGACGTGCCTCGTAGTAGATTGGTACGGTCGCCTTATCCTCAACCGCTCGAGTAATGTCGTAGACATCAATGTATTCTCCAAACACTGCCCGTGTATTTTTGTCTGAAAGCTCGATCGGTGTCCCGGTAAAACCGATGAACGAGGCGTTAGGCAGAGCGTCATGCATGTGTCGAGCAAAGCCATCCAAAAAGTCGTACTGACTGCGGTGCGCTTCATCAGCGATGACGACAATGTTCCGGCGATCCGAAAGGAGCGGATGCTTGTCGCCTTTTTCCTCCGGCATAAACTTTTGAATGGTCGTAAATACTACACCACCGGATGCAACCGATAGAAGCTTTTTGAGATCGTCCCGATCCTGTGCTTGCTTGGGAGTCTGACGGACAAGCTCGTTGCATTTGGAGAACGTACCGAACAACTGGCCATCGAGATCGTTTCGATCAGTGAGGAGTACGAGTGTCGGCTTATCCAGCTCCAGCACAATTATGCCAGCAAAGAAAACCATCGTGAGGGACGTACCTGAGCCCTGTGCGTGCAAGATGACACAAGCCCGCTGATAACCGCTAGGCGAAGCCGACAACAC
>CAYQIR010000054.1:0-4948 GCA_964417625.1 uncultured Candidatus Saccharibacteria bacterium | reverse complement strand
CGGTAAAGGAAACCCCGTACGCAGCGGAGCGGAGTGCGGGGAGGAGGTCATTTACCGGATTCGGCTATTTATCTCTATATAAAAATAAAGCGCCGCACCCGAAACGAAATCGGGTACGGCGCCTTGGCGCAAACCAGCCGCCTTACTTATCGGGCGGGACGAACTCCAGCCGGAGCAATAGCCCCGCGCCGTCGACTACCACTTGGCCGTCGATAGGGCTGCGATATGCGCGCCCTGTGTCTGACGAAGGGCCAAAGCGGAACGAACCCGTAAAACCGCTGAAGCCGTGGATTTCTATGTCCACAACCAGAGACTTGCCGGAGCGCGGATTATACTGGAACGGCTTCATGAACTGAAGCCTCAGGTCTCCCGGGGTGCCGGTCAACAGCGCCGAAATGGGACCGTTGAAAACTACGGTTCCCTTGGGGAGGTTGAGGTTGAAATCTGCGGTGGGATATAGAAAATCCGATACGCCAACCCTTACGGTTATGTTCAAATTGGTAACCCCGCTCCCCCCTAGCGGGTTTGAGCTAAAGGCAATGGCCTTCAGGGCCGCGGGCTTCTGAGACGGCCATACCCACGGGTACACGAACTGCTGATATCGGTCTTGATACGGCAGGCCCCCAAAGGGAATGGCGTTTGAACCGCTTCCGTCCCCAACTTCCAGGACAGCCAGGTTCTTGTTGATGTTTCCGGTTTCCTGGGCCGAAGCCAAAAAAACCGCAAGCAAAACAGCGGCAACAGCGTTAGCGGTCTGTTTCAAGGTACCCTCCTACAAATTTTCTAGCCTTTTCTTATTGTAACATAACAACCCAATTTTGTGAAATACGTCGTATTTTTGTGCTTGCACCGCGTAGCTTTCTTTGACCCTCCGTAGCTTTATGCGAAGGGGGTAGCGAAGTGGTGCCACCGGGGGAAATATCTCCCTCGCCTTAAAATTTTCTCGTCAGAAAATTTTAGACTGGGCACCGGCTCATGGAAATTTTTTGCTAAACATTTCACACTCCGCCGTTCGATTCCCCCACGCAAGCAAAGCAGTTTGCTTGCTCGGTAGCCCAAAAATACTTCGTATTTTTTGTGCCACCGGGGGGAATCGAACCCTCAACTATCCCTTAGGACGGGACTGTTATAATCCATTTAACTACGGCGGCATTATAAATCCAAGTGCGCGGTGAGGGATTCGAACCCCCGACAGGACGAGTATAAGTCGTCTGCTCTACCAACTGAGCTAACCGCGCAATATTTTATATTTTAAGAATCTTCTTCGTACAGTTTCTCAATCTGATCTTGTAAAACGTATACAATATACATTGCTCTAACCAACTCCCGCCCGAACGTGCCGAACTGCGAAGCACGTTCGGTACGGGCGGGGAGCTAAGCGTGCGCAGTCGAAATATAACACAAAACTGCCGGGTTTAAAAATTTACAAAGTCAGGAGCGAATGTCAGGCCAGAGTTTCTTTGGTTTTAACTTGAATGCCGTGGGCTACAAGGATGCTTTCAAACTCATCCCTTTCTATTGTCTCGGTTTCTATCAGTCTTTTGGCGATGATATCTAAGAGTGGTCGGTGTTCGGTAATAATTTTCTCAGCCTTTTCCTTGGCCTCGGTCATTATTTTTGATACTTCCTTGTCTATAAGGTCTCCCACTTGTTCGGAGTACTCTTTTTCATTCACCCCCCGGCCGAACAGGGCTTTACCACCCGCTCCCTCCAGAGCGACGGGTCCAAGATTGTCAGACATGCCATATTTGGTAACCATGTCGCGCGCCAAGGCGGTAGAAACTTGCAGATCGTTGGAAGGTCCGGTGGTCAAATCGCCAAAAATCAATTTTTCAGTCACATAACCGCCGAGGGACATGGCGATATCGTCCAAGAATTCGTTTTTGGATTGGAGCCTGCGGTCTTCAATCGGCAGTTTCAAGGTGTAGCCGGCGGCTCGCCCTCGGCTGATTATAGAAATTTTATGGACTGGGTCGGCGTAAGGCAAGACCGAGGCGACCAGAGCATGGCCGGCTTCATGATAAGCGGCTATCTCTTTTTCTTTTTTGGACAAAATATGGGAGCGTCTTTCGGGGCCGAGCATCACCTTTTCAATGGAGCGCACTAGGTCAAATTGGGACACTTTGGTCCGGTTTTCCCGGGCGGCCAAAATAGCGGCCTCGTTCATCAGTGAATACAAATCAGCGCCGGAAAATCCGGGGGTGCGTTCGGCAATCACTACCAAATTTACATCCTCGGCAAACGGCTTCTCTTTGGCATGAATTTTGAGAATTTCTTCGCGGTCGGCGCGGTCGGGCAAGTCAATGGTAACCCGGCGGTCAAATCGGCCCGGGCGCAAGAGCGCCGGGTCCAAAACATCCGGACGGTTGGTGGCCGCCATCACTACTACCTTTTCAGCCGGCTCAAAGCCGTCCATCTCAACCAGGATTTGATTTAGAGTTTGTGCTCTTTCGTCATTGCCTCCGCCAAGCCCTCCCCCTCTTACTCTTCCGACCGCATCGATTTCATCCATAAATATAATCGCGGGAGCTGTTTTTTTGGCGATATTAAAAAGGTCCCTGACTCTGGAGGCTCCCACTCCTACAAACATTTCCACGAATTCAGAGCCGGAAATGGAGAAAAATGCCACATTGGCTTCGCCGGCCACCGCTCTGGCCAACAAAGTATTATGATTTATAAATCCATTCGCCAAAAAATTATGGGTTACCGGCACAGTGAGGTCGTAAACCTTTGCTTTACCTTTACTTATTGAATTAATTTTAGTAAAGAAAAATTTTCCCGAAGAAATATTTTTTAGATGGGCGACTTCTGGCATATTGGAAATATACGGAGAAAGTTGCGAAACTCCGCCAAGAAAAATTGACATTCCTTTTTGAGACGGCATTCGTTCTCCAGAAATATATCTGTAAGTATTCTTATACAAAAGCTCGTTATAAAATTCCCTGTCAAGCTTCTGTTCAGTTGTTGCGACCGTTTCTTTCCAAACTTTTTGCACCAGAACATTTTGATACGGTATCACATTAACGTTTGTATTTCTTTGTTTGGAACACACAGCGGCAAGTCTGGCCCTTTTTCTCTCGACAGAAAACCCAATTTCAGACTGAAACTTTTCAACAAAATCACCGTAGATGACAATATAATGTTGCAATTGATTATTATATATCTTGGTTCGCTTATAGCTCCGAGCTACTATTCCAAAGTTAAGCAGCATTAGTTGAACTTCTGTTACCAGATCTTTACTGGCGCTTGAAAAACTAACGCTGCCGCTTTTTTCTACTGTACCATCGGTATCAAATAACCCCCGTAAGAATTGGCTTGCGTAGTCTTTCGGGGAAAATCTTACCCATTCGGGCACATATTTATGCCTTGCGTATGTTTCTGAAATACCCCATGACATCAAAGTTTTTTTAGCTTTTATGTTGCGGAGCTCATAATCATAAGGTCGCAAAGAAGTTTTTGAAAATTGTTCGCCAAAAACATTTTTTGATATATGCTGCACGCGGTTTAATATTTCTTTGTCAGCCGTAGACAATATAACCCTGCCTTTCACGGTCAAACAGCCGTCACCCACCAACACACCTAAAAGATAAGCCGCGTCGGCCGACGGGATTTTCGTGTATGAACCAAAAATGTTTGTACCAGACCCAGCAACACACCAATCTTCCTCATCTACATCGGAAAGTTTTTTAAAAAGGAAATGCCCTGTTTCTTTGTCAACCACAACAATCGGATGTTCAGGGGTGCCTTCAATGGTAAGCCCGGAATCTGTTTTTATTGAAAAAGTTTCCTGTTCACCCAGGGTATACCAGTGTGAGGCCGGAGCCAATTTTAATTGGCCAGTTTTTGGGTCTAAGGTAACAATATTCATCCCGTCAACTGTATTATCGGAATTAACAGAAAAATACTTTGGTACATCATCAATGGCGATCAAACCTTTTGATGTTTGAATAAGAGTATCTCTGGTAACACACTTGCCGGTGCCCGGTGCCCCCATAAGGAGAATGCCCTTCGGGATTCTGGCGCCTATCTCAAGAAATTTTTTGGGATTTTTAAGGAAATCCACGATTTCGGCGAGCTCTTCCTTGGCCTCTTTGCAGCCGGCGACGTCTTTGAAAGTAACGCGCTGTTTTTGGTCGTCAGGCAGTGTCATCCGGGCCCGGGACTGGCCGAAAGAAAAAGCCTGCATCCCCGAGCCCTTTATTTGCCGGGTCATCATCCAGATAAATACGGCGATAAAAAGTATCGGAAACAGTATCGGAGAGAGGTTCAAAAGCCAATAGAAAAATCCGCCTCCTTGGTCAATGCTCACCTTTATTCCGCTAAGCGTTTCTTCGGTAACGCCGTAAGCAGAAAAAGTTTCGGCAAGGCTCGCCGTCTCCTCTTTTTTGGAAGTTTTGACTGCTCCGTCTTTAAAGACGGCCTCAATCGTTCCGTTTTTAACGGAAATTTCTTTTATCTCCCCCGCTTTGGCAGAATTTGCCAGTTCGGAGATGCTGATCTCCTGTTTTTGCCGATTGTTTGAAAAAACCGAGTAAACGGAAATGACAAAAAACAAAATCAGC
Source organism: uncultured Candidatus Saccharibacteria bacterium (assembly GCA_964417625.1). Classification (GTDB taxonomy): domain Bacteria; phylum Patescibacteriota; class Minisyncoccia; order Phycocordibacterales; family WO2-35-19; genus CAYQIR01. The sequence continues at coordinate 386 of CAYQIR010000054.1, read as the reverse complement.
ACGCTTATGAGGAAGTTGCTCAAAAAAGACCTGCCCAACCCGTTACCTGGCGTCTTTTTGATGAAAGGTTTTTTTGGAGATTCTTTTTTGATTTGTTTTGGCATATTGCATAACACTAATTACAAATGTGCACGAATTTACGAATATTTTACTTTGGGCATATTTCGTGTCATTCGAGTTTATTCGTGGATTGGTGTCGAGTTATTATTCTAGCATAAAAATGATATCATTACGAGGCATAGACTATACGATTGCCAAAAAATGTCATTAATAAGCAATAAAAAAGCCTATTTTAACTATGAAATCCTCGAGACGTTGGAGGCGGGCATTGAATTGCTCGGTTTTGAGGTCAAATCTCTCAAAAAAGGCCAAGGTTCTTTGGAAGG
>CAYQIR010000053.1:609-5794 GCA_964417625.1 uncultured Candidatus Saccharibacteria bacterium | reverse complement strand
TCAGTTGGTAGAGCGCGTCATTTACACTGACGATGCCGGGGGTTCGAGCCCTCCACCGCGCACCACTTCGACTCGCCTAGCTCGCCTGAGTAGCAAGCCAGAAGTTTTGCCCTCGTAGTTCAATGGATAGAACAAGAAACTTCTAATTTCTAAATCTAGGTCCGATTCCTAGCGAGGGCACACACACATCATTATAACGAAGGGTCTTTGGGCAAAGTGGATTCTGTCTTTATAAAATTATTTCTTTTCTCCACTACTCTTTTCAGCTGTTTGATGTCTATGATATTTTGGAAATCGTCTCCAGTTTTTTGTTTTTTGTAAGTTTCAAAGTAGCCTGTATAAAAGAGTTTGGCTCCGATGAGAGCGGTAATAATAAATATAAGAGCTGAGAGCCCGAGAGTCGCGAGCCAGTGCTTGCGTACGTCAAAAATAGGGGGCCTCAAAGACGAGAGAGGCGGCGTTTGGTTTTTCTTAAAATTTAAAAAATTGAATTTCATAATAGATTTATTTTTCCCTAAAGATGATAAAATCCAGCGCTCCCGACCATCCCCCCGTCCCGTCGGCATCCAGCGTGATATTTTGAACAGCCACTCCAAAATATATTTTGTCCAGCATTTCCAAAAATCGCATCGCTTCCCGCCAGGACCCTTGGATATTCATCCTGATTGCTACGTCTTCCTTCAGGGAATCCTTTGCCTCTTTAGGATTGGATTTGACATCAATGCCGTTAATCTGGAAATCAATTCCGGATTCGCGGGCGATTTTTTCTATCTCTTCTATAAACTTCACCTCATCCCCTTTTTGGACAAAAAAGCTTCTGAGGGTCTCGATATACTTTTTGTTCGCTTCAGTCATGGATTTTATGGCGTTGGCCCTCTCCACTCTGGAATACTTTGATTCGGTGTCAGTATAATAATTTTCAATCTTTTTTATTTCCCCGGTGCCCAAAAACAAAACAATGCAATACAAAACCAAGCTCAAAAGCGCCGCAATCGAGGCCGAGACCAGAGATATTCTTTTTGGAATCCCGGTTTTCAGCCCGTTAGAATATTTACTTTTTATCTTTAATAAACAGGGTCATGGTAAACGGCAAGTCTTTGTCTTTGGCCAGATTTGAAACCGGCACCGCCACCGAAGAAAATAGGCCCGATTTTTGGAGAGCGGTTGAAAAGGCCACCAGAGAATTCCGGTCAGCCGATATTCCAGCAACCAAAATCATTGGGCCCGCTGCCTCTTTGGAAGTTTGGCTTTTCCCAAACGAAACCGCGTTCAGTTTAACCTTGTCCGGCAGATAGTCGATGATTTTTGAAAAAGAATCTAGGGCGCTGGCGCTTTCAAAATCGGCTTCAAAAAAATTGAGTTTAGATTCTATTTCTCCCGGTAAACTGAGCAGGTGTCTCATTGACTCCTCGTCTTCCTCCTTGATCAAGGAATTTTGGAGAGTGATTACGGAAAATTGGTCTTTGGTCAGAAAATATGCCGGTAAAAGCATCGCCGCCCCGATCACTGTAAATACCGACGCCATTATCAAAGCAACGATAACAGACCGGAGCTTCAAACCTTTTTTTAAAATATCTTTTTCTGTTGCCGGTAAAAGATTCATCCCATTAGCAATTTAACTTATAAAAATTTAAAGTACGCCCGCTAAAACCGCTCCGATCGGGCCTGCCAAGTTTAAGGAATCTTCAAAGCTGACGCTTGGAGTTTTGTCTTCTATTTTCAGCACATTGCTCCACACGTTGGATAATTTGATGTTCTTATTGGCATGTTTGGAGCCAATTATTATTTCGACCGCTTTTTGGGCATATTCAAATTCTCCGCAGACCAAAATGGAATCCAGCAGCTCCTCCTTGTTGGCCCCGTATTTCAGGGAATATTCCAAAAATTTATCATATTCGTCCAACAACTGCCTTTTATAATCTCCTTCGGCTACAGATCTAATAGTGGAAAATTGCACCATATTGCCTTTAACCAAATAGATGCCTATCCGGTTCGCCCTCGTGTGCACGATGCAAGACGCGTTTTCCATATTTCTCGGAATAATTGCGTTAGCGATAGCTTGGGACTCGTGCATACAGCCGACCGGCTGCAAACCGCTTTTAACGACCGCTTCCACGAACCGCTCGGTCTCTTTCTTCATACAGGCCGCCACTACCGCCTGAGCCTTGTATTCGGATTCTGATTTGGAAATTTGGACAGGCACAAAATCAAAAATCGTGTCTGTCAAAGGGAGAGGCACATTCTCTTCTATCGTAAAGGCGATGCTTTCAGCCGCCCCCGCTCCCAAACTCACCGGCACTGAAACCTGGAAAATGTAGGCGAGTTCGTCGGGCATAGTAAAAAATACAAACGGCCATGCAAAAAAATCTTTTATGGAGACGAGTTTTGATACCACCTCGTCCATATTTACGATTTTGCCCTCGGCAATCGCTCCTTTTTCAATCGGCACCACCGCGCTCCGAAGCTTCGGTTCCGAAGGCGAACCTTCAAAAGCAACGGCTTTGACGGCAACATCGGTAAAAACCAGGCCGAAATGAGGCGGCTTCAAAAATATCGGGGGCGGAAAATATTTAGAGAGAAATTCAAACTTCATGCGCTAAATTATAACACGGAATGTTGCTTGTCCAAGAAAGATTGGAGGATAATTGCGGCCGCCGAAGCGTCATGCATTTCATTTTTTCCCTGCAAATGTTCCGCCTCGGCCGAAGTCATAAACTCGGGTTCAAAAATGACTTCCAGTTTTAAATCTTCTAGTTTTTTCTTAAACTCTTCTATTCCAGCCATTATCTCATTCGGCTCGCCTTTGAAATTTTTTGATTCCCCCAGTACCACTCTTGCGATCTTTTCCGCTTTGATTATTTTTTCAATTTCTCCTAACAGGTTCTTATCATTCGCCACCACTGAGTGCGGAAAAGCCAGTTTCCCGGTCTCATCCGAAACCGCAATCCCCACCCGTCTGCTCCCATAATCAATGCCTAGGTATTTCATTTATATAGTATATACCACAAAGCCAAAATCTTTGAAAAAAGAGTAGTTTTATGCAAGAATGGTGAATATGGAAGGGTGCGTGAGTGGTTAAACGAACGGATTGCTAATCCGTGACGGTCTAAAAGCCGTCCGTGGGTTCAAATCCCACCCCTTCCGCCCATGTCAAGCAAGATTTTTATACCTATTTTCATAGTCGCGGTCTTCATTGTTGGAGGCCTGCTTTATGTATATAACCCCTCGCCGATTGAATATAAAAATCCGAACGAACCGGAACCGATCGCCTGCACTATGGATGCCAAGCTCTGCCCGGACGGCTCTTATGTTGGCAGGACCGGCCCTAATTGTGAATTCGCACCCTGTCCGACCGGGCCGGGTCCTGAAGCTACCTCCACCAATAATGGATCTGACAAATCATAAAATAACAACGGAAACCACGGTTGAATCGACCCAAAAGCTCTCCCCTTTTCAAAAGAAAGCGCTCTCTAAGATGCAGCTCAAAACGGTCGGTGACTTGCTCAGGCATTTTCCCGAGCGATACGGAGAGGCAGGCGCGGTCAAATCAATTGAATTTTTAACAGCAGACGAAAACGTCGTCGTATTCGGTAAAATTTCAAAATTAAAAACTGGCAAAACCTTTCGCTCCCATCTGCCAATCGCCACCGGCGAAGTTGAAGACTATACCGGCAAAATAAAAGTAACGTGGTTTTCCCAACCTTATATCGCCAAAATGTATTTAGACGATTCTTTGGTGAGGATAGAAGGCCGGGTCTCGGATGGCAAAAATGGACTATATTTTTCCAATCCCAAGATTGAAAAAGTGACAGCTTTGCCTGAGGGCACGAGCGACTCGCTCTTCCCGGGCGAAGAAGACCACAACATCTCCCCCATTTACCGTGAAAGCCGAGGTATTACTTCAAACTGGATTTTTCATTTTCTCCAAAAAATATTCCGGAGCGATTGTTTGGAGAACATAATTGACCCGATACCGGAGAGCATTTTAAAAAAATATAATTTACCGTCTCTCAAAACCGCCCTGGTCTGGATACACGCCCCGCGCAAGAGAGCGGACGCCGAAATCGCGCGGAAAAGATTTGCCTTCGAAGAAATGTTCTTCATCCAGCTTGATAGGCAAAAAGAAAAATATCTGGCCAATAAAGAAAAATCGTTCGTTATATCAAAATCAAAAAAAGATATGGCCGATTTTATAAAAACCTTCCCCTTCCCTCTCACTGGCGCCCAGGAGAGAGCGGTAGAGACCGTCCTTCATGATTTTGAGACCGGCCACCCGATGTCCCGCCTGCTTGAAGGCGATGTGGGCTCCGGTAAAACCGCCGTTGCCGCCACTGCAGCGTATGCAATCGTTACATCACCCAAAAGTTTTTTGCGTAATTCTGCGTCCGGTCCGCAAGAGTCTGCATACCTCCAAGTCGCTTATATGGCCCCGACCGAGATACTGGCCGAACAGCATTTTGAATCTTTCATCGAATATTTTGCCCAAAAAAATATAGGGGCTAAAATACCGGTTGGGCTCATTACCGGGAGCGGCGCCAAAAAGTTCCCTTCCAAAACCCTTCGACTGCGCTCAGGGCAAGCGACATGGACCAAAATTTCCAAGCCCCAGCTTTTGAAGTGGGTGGCAAACGGCGAGATACCTATACTCATCGGCACGCACGCCCTCATCCAAAAAAATGTGTCCTTCAAAAATCTGGCTCTCATTATAATAGACGAACAGCATCGCTTCGGAGTCAGCCAACGCAAAGCATTGGCTCGCGGAAAAACGCTGAATTATACGCAGACTAACGCAGAACAGGAAAAAAAGACGTTACTTTATAAAGATTTATCATATATGATTCGTGGTGCAATTTTTGAAGTAAAGAAAAATATAGGACTCGGACACAAAGAGATAGTGTATCAAAAGGCGTTGGAAGAAGAGTTTAAAGCCAGAAAAATTTTATACAGCAGGGAAAGACAAATACCGATTATGTATAGAAATACGAAAGTGGGAGTCTATCAACCAGATTTTGTTGTAGACGATAAAATTATCGTTGAACTAAAAGCACTACTATTTTTGGGTAATACCGAAAAGAAACAGGTGTGGACATACTTAAAAGGTTCTGATTATAAATTAGCTTTTTTGGTAAATTTTGGAACCACAGAATTACAAATAGAAAGGGTAGTTTATGATTCTGCGAGAATT
>CAYQIR010000053.1:0-599 GCA_964417625.1 uncultured Candidatus Saccharibacteria bacterium | reverse complement strand
TGGTCCGCGTCAGTTCGCGTCTATTCCGCATTTGTTGTCAATGACCGCCACCCCAATCCCCCGCACTTTGGCTCTGACCATTTTCGGTGATCTGGATTTATCACTGCTCGATGAATTACCCAAAGGACGGCAATTGCCGGAAACCAAAATAATTTTGCCCCAGGAAAGAGAAGGGGTTTATGAAAAAGTCAGAAGCGAACTCCAGTCCGGTCGGCAAGCCTTCGTAATTTGTCCCCGCATCAACGAGCCGGACCCCGATAAAGAACTTGCGGTCAATGCCAGGTCTGTAACGGAAGAAAGTAAAAGATTACAAACCAAAATTTTCCCCGAATTCAAAGTGGGGGCAATTACCGGTAAAATGACCCCAGCCGAAAAAGAAAAAACTATGAAAGATTTCAAGGATGGCAAAATACATATTTTGGTAGCCACCTCGGTCATAGAAGTAGGAGTAAACGTGCCCAACGCAACAGTAATGATAATTGAAAATGCTGAACGGTTTGGTTTGGCCCAACTGCATCAACTGCGGGGGCGGATTTTGCGCAGTGCTCACAAACCCTATTGCTTCGTCTTCGCTGACTTGCCTAGCCGAAGCTTTAGCG
>CAYQIR010000052.1:0-5803 GCA_964417625.1 uncultured Candidatus Saccharibacteria bacterium | reverse complement strand
AAATTTCCCATAACACTTAATTCTAAAGTGTTCGGATTCAAAGGTTAATCTCCAGACAACAACCCGACTGCTCTAAAAAAACGGTGGCCGTCACGCAGACGGTCGCAGCAAAGTACGAGACTGAGGACAGAGGCCCATGGTGCCTTGTTAGTTGCATTCTCCTGCGCAGTGTGACAGTCACTGCAAGACCGAGTAAAAACTGTCAAGAGGCCGCTGGCTCCCATTGGTCTGCATCCTGGACCGCAGACTGCGCGTAAAGCGCATTTGGGAAAGACACGCGGCCTTTTCCATTGCCAAAATTTTTTAATATGCTATATTGAGAAACATGAAAACAGAAATACACCCGCAATATTATACGGACGCGCATGTTACCTGCTCTTGCGGGAACAAATGGAGCGTTGGCGCCACCCAAAAAGAAATAAAGGTGGAGATTTGCAGCGCCTGCCATCCGTTCTTCACCGGCAATGAAAAGGTTATTGACGCAGCCGGCCGAGTAGAAAGATTCAAGACACGCAAGGCGGCCGCTAAACCCAAAACTTCAAAATCTAAAAAGTAATTTGATACGGACGTCATGCGAAAAAATACGAAAAGCTACGAAAATTTTTAAGATGCCAATTTTGATTTCGTAGTCAATTTCGTTATCTTTTCGTAGCGTTCGCATAATTTTCGTATCGTATGGATCTCCAAAAATACAAACAAAGCGATAAGACCAAATATTTGGCGGAAAATCTGGAACGGCTTCTTGCAGAAGAGGCTGATATTTTAGCGCTCCAAAAAGAAGAGGGGATGGCCGAGATGGCCCTGAAAGATTTGGAAAATATCAAAGTCCAAAAGGAAGCTCTTTTAAACCAAATGGATGAAATATTGAAGGAAGAGGAACACGAAGAAGAGTTCCCAAACGAAATAGTCTTAGAAGTCCGGGCCGGAGTCGGCGGCGAGGAAGCGGCCCTTTTTGCCGAAGAGCTCGCCAATATGTACCGGCGTTTCGCCGATTCCCGCGGCTGGAGCGTTTCAATCATAGACGAAGCCGAATCACCACTCGGCGGATACAAAGAAGCTACTTTTGAAATAAAAGGCAAGGACGTTTACAAAGAAATGAGGTTTGAGACCGGCATTCACCGCATCCAGCGGGTGCCAAAAACCGAAAAAATGGGCCGGGTGCATACCTCTACCGCTTCGGTCGCTATTTTGCCCATCCGCAAAAAGACTAAATTTGAAATTAATCCGGCCGACTTGGAAGTAACTTTCTCAAGAGCCGGCGGCAAAGGAGGACAGAACGTCAACAAAGTTGAGACCGCCGTCCGGCTCACTCACAAGCCGACCGGCATCGTGGTGAGTTGTAGGGCCGAAAGAAGCCAGCAGGCCAACCGCGAAAAAGCGCTGGCCATTTTGGAAGCCAAACTGGAAGAAATGCAAAGAGAAGAGGAGAACAAAAAATACGCCGCCGAACGCAAAGAACAGGTAGGGGTAGCCGATCGCTCAGAAAAAATCCGTACTTACAATATTCTTCAGGACCGCATTACCGACCACCGCCTCAACAAAAACTGGCACGGCATTGAAACCATTATGAAAGGCGACATGTCCTCTATAATTGACGCTTTTAAATAAGAGTTAATATGGAAAACAACATGATTTTAAAGAAGAAGCAAAACTACGCTTTTATAGATGGGCAAAATGTATACTTATCAATCAAATCTCAAGGATGGAACATTGATTGGGCTAGATTCAGAGTTTATTTAAAGGAGCATTACGGTGTAGAAAAAGCTTTTTTGTTTTTGGGCTATATAGAAGGCAATAATAAATTATATACTCGACTGCAAGAAGCTGGCTTTCTTTGTATTTGGAAGCCAGTATTAAAATACAAGGACGGAACAATAAAAGGAAATGTTGACGCTGAATTGGTTTTGCACACTATGATTCAATTTCCGAATTTTCATAAAGCTGTAATCGTAACTGGAGACGGAGATTTTTATTGTTTGGTGCAATATCTTTTGGAGCAAAACAAACTGGAAGTGGTTTTGGTACCCAATAGATTCAAATATTCAGCTTTGTTGAAAAAGTTTGCACGAAAAAACATTGAGTTTATGAATGATTTAAGGGAAAAGATCAGCCTAAAATAAAAAGGACCCTTGCAGGACGGAACCTGCAAGAGGACTTTTTGTGGTGATAGGTATAGTATACACAAACGAATATTAAAGTCAAATGAAGAAGGTGGACAAGGAAAACGCCGTACAGACCGGCGTTTTCTAATGACATATTCGCCCCACCCTCTAAGTAAGTCTGAACATTCCTTAGCGAGCTTGCAGCGTGGGGAAGCGATTCCGCATTAACTGAAGGAGTCTTGTCAGCTGCATTATCGACTCAATCAATCAGCCACAATCACAGTTCAGCTGTGGGTTATGGCAATGGCTGTATTATATCAAATTTAGGTGTTCTAAAGCAAGATAAAAATGTCCACAATATCCTTATGGACAATAGATTTTCAAGAGCTAGTATAAGGTCATATTAACTAACTTTAAATATCATGGGAATGGAATCATTTAATTCCCCTCCTCAACAAGAGGAAGCGGAGAAGCAAATAAAAGAGCAAGAAACTAATGAAGCTAATAATGAAAAAGAAGCGGAACGAGAAAAACTAAATCAAGAGTTAGAGAAGGCAGAAAAAATGCTTAATTATTACGACCGGGAACTACAAGGAAGTACTGATCGATATAATGAACTCATGACAAGAATCCAAAATAACGATGATTTAGAGGTGTTTAAAACGAGACATGATGACATATTACGATCAGAAGATAACAAAAGAATGATAGGCCAGTGGCAAAGTAAGTTGGAAAACCAAAAAGCACAAGTAGAAAATATAGAGATGAGGATAAGGCAACTGGGTTAAAAATGAGTACTTCTATATTATCCACCGTGTTGAAAAACCTCTGGCGGGTTTTTGTCTGTCCACATCTTCAAATAGCTTTTCATAGTATAATTACGGCAACAATTCAGACAGCTCGAATTGAATAACAATAGGGCTGGCGGTCACTCTTTAAGTGGAGGCGGTAATGAGGCATGAGAAATTAGGATAAAACCTTTGAGGGTGACCCTTTGGGGCATAGGGCAATTCAATGGTCACCCTCTGGGAAAGACTAAAATTTGCACAAAAACGCCAAATCTGATAACATTTGACCCTGTAATGACAAACGCAACAAAAACAGACGGGAAGCTCGATGAGCTCTTCAAAGTAGGAGCTCACTTTGGGTTTGGCAAGTCCAGAAGGCATCCGAGCGTCACTCCTCATATTTTCGGTTCCAAAAACCGGATAGATATTTTTGATCTGGAAAAGACCGGTGAATCCCTTAATAAAGCTTTAGAAGCAGTAAGTGTTTTGGCTAAAAACAAATCGGTTATTCTCTTTGTCGGCGGCAAAAACGAGGCTAAAAGAGCGATTCAAGAAGTAGCCGAGAAGCTCGATATGCCCTATGTCGGGAGCCGCTGGATCGGAGGCACTTTGACCAATTTCGGCGAGATCCGAAAGAGGGTAGAGAGCATGCTTAGTTTCCTTTCTCAGAAAGAAAAAGGCGAACTCGGCAAATACACCAAAAAAGAAAGATTGCTTATTGACCGCAAGATAGAAAAAATGCAAAAAATGTTCGGAGGCATCAAAAATATGGCCGCTCTGCCAAAAGCCCTTTTTATCGTTGACCCGCGTTATGAAGAAACAGCCGTCAGAGAAGCGCAATCTCTCAAAATTCCGGTTATCGCCCTTTGCGGTTCAGACAACAACATCAAAGATATCGATTATCCTATTACCGCCAACGACTCCAATGTGGCGAGCGTCAGGTATTTTGTAGAAAAAATAGGAGAAGAGTATACAAAATCAAATTCGAAATCCTAAATTCGAAATTCGAAATAATATCTAAATTCAAATGTTTAAAATTTGGAAAATTGGAATTTGTTTCGGATTTCGTGCTTAGAATTTAGAATTTGTGTATAATCAAAAACACGTATATGGCAATCACTACAGAACAAATAAAAGAACTCCGGGACGAGACTGGTGTTTCTGTGATGCAATGCAAAAAGGCTTTGGAAGAAGCGGGGGGTGATATGGAAAAGGCCAAAATCGTGCTTTACAAGATAAGTAAACAATCGGCCGAAAAGAAGTCCGGACGCACTCTTGGTGCCGGCGTGGTCGCCTCCTACATCCACGGCAACGGGGCTTCGGGAGCAATGATAGAGCTTCTATGCGAGACTGACTTTGTAGCCCGCAACGAGGATTTTAGGGCCTTAGCCCGCGATATTGCCATGCATGTGACCGCTTTGGCCCCGGAATACCTTAAAATGGAGGATATTAAAGAGGAAGACAAAGAAAAAGCCAAGGAGTTGTTTGGGAAGGATATTGACGCTGGCAAACCAATAGAGATTCGTGATAAAATACTGGAGGGCAAGCTCTCCGCTTACTTTGGGGAAAAAGTTTTGCTGGAGCAGGCCTTTATCAAAAACCCGGAGATAAAGATCCGAGGGTTGGTTGACCAAGCCGTCCAAAAGTTCGGAGAAAGGATTGAGATTGGAAGGTTTGCGCGATTTTCTATCAAATAACATAAATTTATGGCAACTATTGCGATATTCGCCTCATCGCTTTTCATTGCTTCTGCCATGGTAGCAGTGAAGGGAATTGAATTGAAATACGGCAGAAAAAATTTCATTTTGGAAATTTTCGGCAAACTTGATTCCAAATCAATGAAACTGATTGCTTCGGCTAAATTCAGAACTCTGCAATTGGTCCAGAGCGTCCGCTACGTATTGCTTGTCCAGAGCAAGATAATTTTAAAGCATTTGCTGGAGAAGGCCGAGGAAAAAATAGTAAACGAATATAAAAAAAGACAAGACGCCATTATGACAGGCAAGAGAGACATCATAAACAAAGGCGCCGTATCTTTTTATCTCAAAAAGATAGCCGAGAACAAAGGAGCTGGGGCGAGAGGGAAGATAGAGGAGAGTCTCTAAATTTTAGAGCCAGAGAGAGGACTCGAACCTCCGCAATCCCGTTTACAAAACGGGTGCTCTACCAACTGAGCTACTCTGGCATAAAGACAATATATCACATTAGTTTGCTTTAGTAGAAGTTGCTTGGGCTTTGAGAGATTCTTCTTTGGCTCTTTGCTTGTCTATTTCTTTGAGGGCCGGCATTATGTCTTTAATATCTTCAATTGATTTGAAGTCGGAATAAACTTTATCGTTGATTAAAATGGCGGGCAAATTCTCGTTTATGTTATAGATGCTCACGAGAGTCTGTAGAGCAGAGAGGTCCAAGTTGTAATCAAAAGAATAAACTCGGAGCTCCGGGTAATCTTGGCGGAGACGGGTCAGGACGAAGCCTTCTCTTTCACAATCAGAGCAGTCTCCTTCGTTTGAATAAAAATACATTATGGACAGCCCGCTGTTTCCGAAATTGGAGCCGCAGCGGTCTTTTATTTTTTGCATCAAAAGGAAATCTTTGATCTGGAGCAAGGAGTAATATTTTTTCAGATTCAAGACCTCGGCATCATCAGAACCGCGGTTTTCTTCGGTATAGGAAAGCTTGTCACCCAAAGCTGCAAGCTCTTTTGAAAGGAAACCGCTTGATATTTCTTTGCAGGAGAGCTCGGAAAGCAGGGAAAACTGGGTCTCGGAGGCGAGAATATCCACCGCAATCCGGCTCTCAATATTCTTGATTTCGTTAATCTTTTTTTGGCTGAAATAATTGCTCAAGAAAATCGCCGTCACAAATATAACAGCCGTAATCAAAAACGTATAAGCAAATTTCCTCCATTCC
>CAYQIR010000051.1:542-6092 GCA_964417625.1 uncultured Candidatus Saccharibacteria bacterium | reverse complement strand
GTGCAGGGCCTTGCCTTTATAAAACGGCGGGATATAGGTGTCGGCTTCCCATAACATATCAACACTGGCCGGATTGAAAGTAAGCGTCTTGGAAAAAGAAGAGCCGCCCAAAAGCCGGACATTGATTTCTATGTCGGTTGCCGTACCAACCGGACCCGCTCTGAAAGAGTATCTGGTTTCTCCTTTGCCCGACAAAACATTTTTACCGTCCTTATACCAGGTTATATCGGCCGAGTTCAAATCGCCGGTGTAAAGAGAGAGGCTCACATAAACCATTTCATTGGGTCGCGGGTAAGTGGGGATGACTTCAACTCCAAGCTCGTTTGCGAAACCGAACGAAGCGTCTAAATTTAACTGGGCGAAAGCAACAATGGGGAAAATCAGCAGACCGACTATGACTCCAAAAATTTTTGTAAACTTGCTGAACATTTTTTATTTTATCTTGCCTTGGGCCGCGCTCGCCGCCTTCCCTATTATACCACCTTTGTCTTCGGCCATGGTCATTAAAACCACAGCTACTACCCCGGCGGAAAAACCAGGCAGAAAACTTAAAAAAATTTCTATCAATGCCGACCCACCTACTACCCCAAGTTTTTTGGGGCTTTTTATAAACGATACGCCAAACATTGCAAAGATAATCCCAAAAGCGGTATATGCCGCTACGCTTATAACAGGTCCCAAAACCAGACCGATACCGACAGCGGTCAAAAGAGCCTGAAAACCGTCTATACACAACGCGAGTATTACAAGGCTTAACCCCACCCACACTTTAATCCTCTCTCTTTTTTGTTCTTGTTGTGGGATGGTCCTCACTGGTCTTCTCAAAGCAGTTTTTTGTTGCGAATTTTCATTTTCTTCCATAAAAAAATTATATCATAAAAGTCCTCACCCCTTATCCCCTCTCCTTGACAAGGAGAGGGGGCGAGCAATCAGTACATCATACAAAAATTAAGATTGGGGTGAGGACTCTCTCTTTTGCTGTTTTATGGCCAAAATCTGGGAAGGGTCGGAGGTGATGATCTGATCTTCGGTGTAGGAAGCGATTATTTTGATGGCGACGTGCTTCAGGCCGGCGAAAAAGATGCCTTCTCCCACTCCCGATTCAATCAGTAGATATTTTTCTTCGTCGGTCAGGTTGAATACTTGTTGCAAGCGGTCAATGGTGGTCGGAGACTGCTTCAAGAGGATTTGAATAGAAGAGTTGGTGACGATTGGCATGCCGTAAGGCGATTTCAGGAAGTCGTCTACATCCTGGGTGATGGTGGCGAGCCCCAAATAATATTTTCGGCCGCGTTTGGCGAGTGAAAGTAAGAATGAGGCGGTGTCTTCGCTTTTCATCATCCACCAGGCCTCGTCGATGACAAGGAGCCTCTTTTTGATTTCTCTGCGGATGGCGTTCCAAATATAATGCATCACTATATACATCGCTACCGGCTTCAGCTCGTCTTCCATATCACGAATGGAAAATACCACGAATTTTTTGTTGATATCAATATTAGAAGGTTTATTGATGAAGTTTGACCAAGTGCCTCTCGTATATTTGGAAAGGCGCTGAGCGAGCGATGCTCCTCCTTCCATGCCGCCAAGCACCAATTCAAAGTCGGACAAAAGAGGCGGCTCCACGTTTCTGAAATCAGAATCAACACTGATGTCTTTCAGGGCGTAAGTTTCGGTGATGGCGCGGTCAATGATCGCGTCTTCTTCGGCGGTGAGGCCTCCCATCATAATCCGAAAGAGGCCGACCAGGTTGATGATTTGAGAGCGTAAAACGCTTGCTCCCGACTCGTCTTCGCTGGGGACAGGGAGTTCAAACGGGTTGATGTGATGGTCGGAGTTCAAAGAAATGTTAAAGTACCTCCCCCCTACCGCTTCGGCCATATACTCATACTCATTTTCCGGATCCATGACGATGACTTCGGTGTCAAACATAAGAGTGCGGAGGATTTCCAGTTTGCTCGTGTAAGACTTGCCGGAACCGGATTTGGCGAAAGTTACCGAGTTGTAGTTTTCCAAAGAGAAGCGGTCGAAGAGGACCAAAGAGGAGTTGTGGCGGTTGATACCGTAAAGAATGCCTTTGTCGGAAGTGAGGTCGAAAGAAACGAACGGGAAAATGCTGGAGAGCGGCGAAGAGTTGATTTTAGAATGCACCGCGAGTTCGTCTGCGGCAATCGGCAAGATGCTTCGGAAGCCCTGTTCTTGCTGAAAAAGGGCGGGCTTGATATAAACCAGCTTGGACTCCATCACTGATTTTATCTCCGATTCCACCTTATCCAGCTCGTCGCTGCTATTGCCATACACCGAGATATAAAGTCCCACCTCAAACATTTTTTCCTGGGCCTGCTGAAGCTGGTCGCGCAAATTTTCCAAATCCTGGTAAGCGGTATCAAGCATCGGGTCCCGCACCAGCCCCTTATCCTCCCGGACCCGGATTTGGCTCTGAACCTCGGCCACCTTTTTTTGGAAGTTGCGCAAAATCTTGGCTGTTTCCATGGGGTGGATGAAAATGGAAACATCAAACATCTTGTCCATATTGATAATCGGCGCAAACCAATCTTCGCTCAAAAATCGGGGGTACGATATCACGAAAAAGCTCCGGGCCACTTTTTCACCCAAATTCAGCTCCTTGGCGTTGACCTTGAGGGCGCTTGGCGCCAAAATGTCCCGCAATTCCAGCTCCGAGCTCTCGGTGATGTTTTTAGGCAAAATAGACACTTGGGTCTCGTCTTTTTTTTCTTTTTTCTTTAAAAAATCAAACATATTATTAAGACGAGTTACGAAGTTCGAGTAACGAGTTTCGATTCAAATATTCTTTTTTATTTCGTACATCGTACATCGTGTTTCTTAACTCGCTTCTTACAGCTTTATTGGCTTTTCTGATTCGCCCGGATTGAATATTTTATAAAACAACTCCACTACCTCATCGGTGCCGAGTTTTGCCACTCTCACTCCGCAGCGCACCAGCCCCTGTTCCACCACTTCCATCCTCTGTTCAAGCTGGTTTTTCTTTTCCTCAAAGTCTTCTTCCTTAGTCTCTTGACTCTGGGGCTTGCCGCCGAGGCTCGAGAGCAATCCGCTCTTTGAAGAGATGACGGCCGCATCATAAGGGATAATGATAAAGAAGCTTTTGGTCATGATGCTCGTTGATTCGGTGAAGCTTTTTACAAACGCGATGTACTGCTCAATCTGGATTTTCATCAGGTCGTTCTGCTGCTCCTTGTACCGGCCTTGGAGCAGGGCGAGATATGGCCTGATATCAAGCCGGCGCGACTGCACCACGATTTGAATGCTGAAGTCCAATGAGTTCAAAAAATCCTGGAATTGCAGGAGGATGGCTTGCCGCTCGTCGTTTGATTTTAAGGCAAAGTTGACGCTGGAAGCCATAAGCACTCCGCGCATCCCGCCGCCTTTAAGGATAACGATGCCGTCCCGCACGTCGCTAATCGGCACGAATTCTTGTGTAGCGTTCTTTGCCATACGTCAATAATTTCTAATTATTCTAATTATACTAATTATTCTAAATAAGCACCAATGTCCAATCCCCCAATTCAGTCATTGGGTTTTGTTTAGGTTAATTAGAAATTAGGTCAATTAGGTTAATTTTCTCATTCTTTCATCCTCTTTCTTCTTCACATCCAACTCCCAGTTCATATCTTTCAGCTTGCTTTCTGACAAATTGGGAACGATAAGAGAGCTAAACTTTTTCTCCTTCGCTTCTTCTGCTTCCTTCGGCTCTTCTTTTTTCCAAATATAAAGCTTGTCTTTGATGAAATATTTAAAAGCCGACTCCAGGGTATTCACAAACGGCCGGTTGTTTATCTTATAAAAAGCCAAAGCCAGGGATAAAACGATGATCGGCGAAGAGACCAGCAAACCGAAAAATACGCCCAAAAACAACGTCGCTACCACACCAACGCTCGCCCCGCCGGCCAAATATATAAACTGCTTCAGGGTGAACGGCCCGACGATTTTGTCTTCCACGTCTATGAATTGGGGGATTTGGAAACGCATAAGTAAGAACGAGTTACGAGGTACGAGTAACGAAGTACGACCTTGATTTTTTAATTAAACCATTCAACATCTTGCTTGCAATTATAGTCTTATTTTCCAATTCCAGCCAATCTTTTTCGCAAAGATAATTAACGTCCCTAGCCACTAATAATTGGCTTTGCACTTCATTTAATGATCCAAGGGACATAATATAAAAATGAACCCTGTCTTTAATAGTTTCTCTACCAAAACCTTCTGCAATGTTAGAAGTTATAGATACAGCGGCTCTTCTAATTTGATTTGTAAGTCCAAACAATTCCTCCTTGGGAAAATTTATGGTGATTTTATAAATTAAAACTACTAGTAAGTGGGTCTCCTGCCAAACTCGCAGGTCGTGAAAAGATTTAATTTTTTCCGTTTCCATTCTTTTTAACCGTGCTTCGTATCTCAAAACTCTTATATCGCTTTCTTCGTAACTCTTAACTCTTACTTCGTATTTCGTAACTCGTACCTAGCCTCATTCTGTCGGTTCCCTATACGGATCTTGCCCGCCAGAGTAGTCTGGCGTTTTAATAGTTTTGTCTTCTGTCGGCAGATTTACCGGTTTTTCTTCTTTTATCGTACTTCGTACTTCGTATTTCGTAACTCTTCCATCAGCCGGCTTTGCCGGCTGCATCGCCCTCGCCTGATTCAATATTATCTGCTCAAAACTCTCCCCCACCCCCTTTTGGGATTGAGGTTGTTGTGGTTGGGCTTTGCCTGCTTCCGTATTTTCTTGAGGCTTATTTTTTACCTTATCGAGTTCACTGAATACTTTTGTTTCAATTTCTTTAGCCATAAAACTAGCGACGTTTCCACTGATCCCGATTTTTAATAATGAATCCTCAAATAAAACTCTTGGTTTTAGATCAAGAATTACATACCCAACCTCATCCGCAAGTTTAAGGGCGGTTTCTTCGTCCAGATTGTTTTCAAAAGCAATATCATTTACTGTTTGCCCCAACTCAACGGAAAACATCAGATTTTTGATATCTTGAGAGCTTTTTTCTAGCATTTCCGCTACTTTTTCAAAGTTTATGCTCATTTTGTTTTAATAATTTTGTTCATCAGCTCTAGCTGCCCTACTTGTGCCAGTTACAGGATTTACAATTTGATTGGCTGGATTTGTTATACCCAAGGCATTTATTTGGGTCTGAACACCGTTAACCGGATCATTTATTAAATTATTAACATTTGTTAGATGGGTTTGCACGTTGGCCAATTGATTTTGTATGTTAGCAATACTACCATTTACACCCACTCCTCCATTTAGTTGAGCAAGCCTTGCATTTTGCTGTGGATTCCTTGCCAGGTTGTTATTAAGGGTTGTTTGTTCGTTATTCATATTACTCAACTGTTGGCTCAACTGGTTGTCTCGACTTTGCAGAGTCTGGAGTTGATTATTCAGGTTTGTTAATTGAGTGCCTAATATTTTTGCGGCGACAATTCTATTGCTCCTGCCCATTGTTCCAAATAAAGATCGTTTATTAAGCGGCCTACTACCACCTCTCGCATAAAGTCTGC
>CAYQIR010000051.1:0-532 GCA_964417625.1 uncultured Candidatus Saccharibacteria bacterium | reverse complement strand
TTACCTGCCTTGCTGCATAATCTCGTCTTGCTTGGTCTGTTTTCAAGGACTGGGCGGTCTTTTCTTTCTTCTCCACACCCCTTTGTAGACTTGCATTAAAACCGCCTTTAGCTTTTTCGCTCACGTTGCCAACAATATCAGAGTCAAGCAACTTATCGGCCTGAACGGCTTTACCTAATTTTGTGCTGGCCACACCCCTTACATCAAAACTACCAGACCCAACCTTTCTGGAAGCCTGTAGTGCTCCCATAGCCAAAGCGCTTCTTCCTGCTCGATCATTCAACCATTTTGATTCAGATAACCTGCTAGCCACTCTTCCAACTGTCTGTCTCCCCGCCAAAGCGGCACCACCGATAACTCCGGCACCAATCCCTCCGCTGATTTGTTTAAACCCAAACGTCGAACTGGCCATTTTTTTGGAAAGAATAAGGGCGGCTACGGAGAAGCCGATGATTAAAACGTAATTGACCAGTAGAGCAACGGAGCTTTGAGGGTCATTGAACATATTTGTAAAATCCGTGCTTTGTACTTT
>CAYQIR010000050.1:0-6140 GCA_964417625.1 uncultured Candidatus Saccharibacteria bacterium | reverse complement strand
CCGGTAAAGGAAACCCCGTACGCAGCGGAGCGGAGTGCGGGGAGGAGGTCATTTTGTTTTTTATATTTTAAGGGCTTTAGCGAGGTATTTGCCGGTGTAAGAGTTTTTATTATTGGCGACTTGTTCGGGAGTACCTTTGGCCACCACTTGGCCTCCTCCAGTGCCTCCGTCGGGCCCGATATCGATAATGTAGTCGGCAGATTTGATAATATCCATATTGTGTTCAATGACTAAAACCGTATTGCCTTTATCAACCAACTTCTGCAGAATTTCTATAAATCTTTTAACATCGTCATAATGAAGTCCGATGGTGGGTTCGTCAAAAATGTAAATAGTTTTTTGGATATGCGGCCGGTAAAGCTCGCTGGAGATTTTTACCCGCTGTGCTTCCCCACCCGAAAGTGTAGTCGCTGATTGGCCAAGCTCCAAGTAGCCGAGACCCACATCATTCATGGTTTTGAGCCGGTCATAAATAGCCGGAATATCTTCAAAAAACTTGAGGCCTTCCTCAACGGTCATTTTCAAAATCTCGTAGATATTTTTCTTCTTGTATTTTACTTCCAGCGTCTCTTTCATAAACCGCTTGCCGCCGCATACGTCGCAAGGCACGTAAACCGTCGGTAAGAAGTGCATCTCCACCGCAATCTCTCCATTGCCTTCGCAAGTTTCGCAACGCCCTCCGGCTCGGTTGAAACTAAAACGTCCCCTCCCCCACCCTCGCACTCTGGCTTCGGCGGTTTCGGCAAAAAGCTCGCGGACAAATCCCCAGGCGCCGGTGTAGGTGGCTGGATTAGAACGGGGTGTGCGCCCGATTGGCGACTGATCTATTAAAATACAACGCCCCAGGTATTCAGAACCGCCGAAAGAAGCGCAATTAAAAGTTTGATTACTGCGATACTTCCTTTCAAATCTGGCTTGCAGGTTTTTGTAAATGATTTCGTAAACCAAAGAAGACTTGCCGCTCCCCGAAACGCCTGTAACACAGATGAGTTGACCGAGAGGCACATCCACGTCCATATTCTTGATATTGAAAATATTGCCGCTGCGAATTTGGAGCTTGCCTTTTTCCCGTTCTCGCCTTTCCTCCGGCACGTCTATAAAATCTTCACCTCGTAAATAGGCCAAAGTCCGCGAACCGGAGTCGTTCTTTTTGGCAGTTAGAAGTTCATCCAGATATCCCGAAACTACAACTTCACCGCCATGAATACCCGCTCCTGGCCCGATGTCTACGATATAGTCCGACGCAAAGATGGTCTCCTCGTCGTGTTCAACCACCAATATGGTATTGCCCATATCGCGCAGTTCCGCCAGAGTTTTTATCAGGCGTTCATTATCTCGGCTGTGAAGGCCGATAGTCGGCTCATCCAGCACATAAAGCGCGCCGACGAGACCTGACCCTAGCTGGCTGGCTAACCTAATACGTTGAGACTCGCCGCCGGAAAGAGTATGCGCCCGGCGATTGAGCGAGAGATATTCAATGCCGACATTGAGCATAAAACGTAGCCGTGATTCTATTTCGCGCAAAACGACTTTGGAAATATTTTTCTCACGCTCGGTCAACTTTAAATCGCCCAAAAAATCAAAAGATTTTTCAATCGACATATTTACGAAGTCCACAATATTTACATTCCCAATCAAAACTTTGAGGGCTTCGGGGCGGAGGCGGGCGCCGAGGCAGACTGGGCAGGGCTCATCGCCAAAAAAGTGCTTGGTGCCGAGACCGTTGCACTCCGGACAAGCGCCGTAAGGCGAGTTGAAAGAGAACAATCGGGGCTCAATTTCCGGATATGAATAACCGTCATTCGGACAGGCCAATTTAGAAGACATAATGATTCTTTCTGGCTGTCGAAGGGCGTCTTCTGTTTTTAGAGGATGACCCTTAAACTGCCCATGCCCCAAAGGGTCATCCTCGCGGCACCCTTCGCCAGCAATATCTCTAAAAGAAATTTCAACCAGTCCGCCAGCTTCCTCCAAAGCTCTCTCCAAAGACTCAGCCAAACGCTCCTCGGCATTTTTCTTTTGGGTTACAAAGTCGTTGATATTGATGGAATCAACCAAAACCGAAATATCGTGCCGCTTGTTTTTGGAAAGCTCAATGCGCTCGCGCAAGCTTTGGCGCTTGCCGTCTATAATCGCTTCAATGAACCCCCTACCCAACATGTCATAAAGCAGTTGGTAATATTCGCCTTTCCTGCCCCGCACCACCGGCGCAAAAAGCTCCAAATATTTTGGAAAGGTTATCCCACCAGGATTTTTAGAGGAACTAACTCTCCCCTCTTTTCCCTCCCTTAATTTAAGGGAGGGGCTAAGGGGTGGGTTATGACCCCCTGTTTTTACTTTTTCCAAAATAAAATTTTTGATTTCTTCGGTTGAAAGCTTTTTGATTTCGCTGCCGCAGACGAGGCAGTGCGGCCGGCCAACTCTGGAATATAAAACACGCAAATAATCATAAATCTCGGTAATAGTAGCTACGGTTGAGCGCGGGTTGTTGGAGCGCGATTTTTGGTCAATGGAAATGGCTGGAGAGAGGCCGATTATCTCATCCACATCGGGCTTCTGCATTTGGCGCAAAAACTGGCGGGCATAACTTGAGAGCGACTCCACATATCGCCTTTGACCTTCGGCAAAAATAGTATCAAACGCGAGAGATGACTTGCCGGAGCCGGAAAGCCCCGTGAAAGCGATCATTTTATTGCGCGGCATCTCAACCGTAATGTTCTTAAGGTTGTGTGTCCTCGCTCCTTTAACAATTAGCTTATCAGTATTATCTCTATTATTTTTAATCATAAAACATGTATAGCCCATAGACTGCTCTATGGGGTTATCTGGAACGGACTTATAATATCACAAACTCAAGAATTAAGCATTTTTGTCAACTCGACAATCTCATCGCGGAGAAGGGCGGCGGATTCAAAGTCCAGAATTTTGACCGATGCGTTCATTTGCTTTTCCTTCTGTTTTATAAGCTTGGCTATGTTTGCCTGCCCTGAGCGTGTCGAAGGGTCACCCTTCACATCTATCGCGAGCAAAGTCCCTACAGCCTTTTTATGCTCGGTCTGAAGCTGCTCGGTGATATCTTTGATTTCTTTCTTGATTGTTTGCGGAGTGATGCCGTGTTCTTTGTTGTAAGCGATTTGCAGGGCACGTCGGCGGTTAGTCTCACTTATCGCCCGCTCCATTGAGCCGGTCAGACGATCGGCATACAAAACCACTCGTCCATCTACATTGCGCGCTGCCCGGCCGATGATTTGGATAAGGGAAGTCTCGCTGCGCAAGAAGCCTTCTTTATCGGCATCCAAAATGCCAATGAAAGAAACCTCGGGCAGGTCCAAACCTTCGCGGAGCAAGTTAACCCCCACCAACACATCAAATTCGCCTTTGCGGAACTTGGTTAATATTTCAATGCGCTCAATCGTCTTGATATCGCTGTGCAGATATTCCGATTTTATTTTTTGCTGCCGCAAATATTCTGACAAGTCCTCAGCCATTTTTTTCGTCAAAGTGGTGGCAATGGCTCTATTGCCTTTTTTTACTTCTTTTTCTGCCTCTTTTATAAAATCAGCGATTTGGCCAGGGTAAACCCCACCCCTACCCCTCTCCTTCGCAAGGAGAGGTTGAGAAGCGAATGCTTGCAGCTTCTCAAGGGGTGAGGTCGATGTTATTGGTCTTACAGAAACTTCCGGGTCCAAAAGTCCTGTCGGGCGGATGACTTGCTCGGCAACCTGGCCTGACTTTTCTATTTCATATTTTGCCGGTGTAGCGGAAGTATAGATTATCTGCCCGATTCTTTCGGAAAATTCGTCAAACTTGAGCGGGCGGTTGTCTTTGGCACTCGGAAGACGGAATCCATGTTCTATCAAAGTCTCTTTCCTAGAAGCATCGCCCCCATACATACCGCCGATTTGCGAGACGGTCACGTGCGACTCATCGATAATAGTCAGAAAGTCCGGCTTGCCATCTGCGGTTTTCGGAAAATATGAAAGCAAAGTGTGGGCCGGCTCCCCTGCCTGGCGCCCGTCAAAATGCCTGGAATAGTTTTCAATGCCGTTGCAATAGCCGATTTCTTTTATCATTGCCAAGTCGTAGCTAGTGCGGCGCTTGATGCGGTCGGCTTCCAAAATCTTGCCTTCTTTTTCAAACTTTTTGATCTGACCATCTACCTCTTTTTTTATATCTTTGATGGCGCGCTTTATCTCACTTTCAGAAGTGATGAAATGTTTGGCGGGAAAAAGATAAAAAGTTTCCGGCGTTTCTTTGATGGTTCGGGTGATTGCGTCTATTCTTTCAATCTTCTCTATTCTATTATCTAAAATCTGTAATCTATAAATTTCTTTCTCTGACACTGGCATTATCTCAATAGTATTGCCGAGCGCCCGGAAAGTGCCGGAAGAAAGGTCGGCATTGGTGCGCTCGTAATGAATCGCAATAAGGTTCCTCATAAAATCCGCTCGAGAAATATTATCACCCTGGCTTATTTTCATATTTACCTTTTCATACTCTACCGGCGAGCCCAAACCGTAAATGCAGGATACCGAAGCGACGATAATCACATCTTTGCGGGAAAGCAAGGCTTGAGTGGAGGCGTGCCGCAATCTCTCAATTTCTTCGTTAATCATCGCTTCTTTCTCAATATAAGTATCAGTCACAGGCATATAAGCCTCTGGTTGGTAGAAATCGTAATAGGAAACGAAGTAATGCACCGCGTTCTCGGGAAAGAAGTCTTTGTACTCCTGCGCCAGCTGGGCGGCTAAAGTTTTGTTATGGGCAATAACCAGGGTCGGCTTTTGCACCTGCGCTATTACATTTGCGATGGTGAAAGTCTTGCCGCTCCCCGTCACGCCCAAAAGAGTCTGGTGGGGCAGACCCCTTTTGACCCCCTCCACCAGCATTTCAATCGCTTTGGGCTGGTCGCCCGCCGGCTTAAATTTGCTTTTTAACTTAAATTTCCGATTTTCCACAAGGCAAACTATACCATAAATCAGGCCTTATATTTAGATATGAAATTTTCTTTGAATTTTTGAAAAGTACCAGTGAGGATTGATTCGCGGATTTGGGAGGCGACATTATTGAGAAAGTAAAGATTGTGAATGGAAGCGAGGGTGCCGGCGAGCATTTCTTTGGCTCGGAAAAGATGCGAGACGTAGGCGGTTGTATAGTTTTGGCAGGTGTAACAACCACAACTCTCTTCAATCGGTTTTAAAACATTTCTATATTTGGTATTGCCGATATGTATTTTGCCACGGCTTGTATAAAACGTGCCATTGCGCCCCAGCCGAGTCGGCACGACGCAGTCAAAAGTGTCGCAGCCATTCTCCACTCCCAGAATCATATCAATCGGTTCCCCCACTCCGAGCAAATGCCGGGGTTTTTCTTCAGGCAAAATCTCGTTCACCTACCTGACCGAAGTTGCCATATCTTCTTTGACGAATGAACCGCCGATGCCAAACCCGTCAAACCCGCCTCCTCGGCCGGCAAGCTCCATATTTGAAATTGTTTTGGCGCTCTCCTTCCTCAAATCCTCATAGCGTCCGCCTTGAACGATACCGAAAAGGGATTGGGAAGCCCCACCCAAACCCTCCCCCAAGGGGAGGGCTTTCAAGGCACTGTAAATTTCATCTAAAACTTTATTGGCATTTTGGATTATTTGATTATTTTTAAAACGAATCACTTTGAAGTTATTTTGTTCCAGAAAATTGGTTCTTTCCATGTCGCGTTCTTTTTGCCGGTCGTGAACATCGCCGTCTACTTCGATTACTAAATTTTTTTCTAGACAAACAAAATCAACAATAAAATTTCCTATTATATGTTGTCTTCTGAAATGAAAACCAGTTTTATTATTCTTAATTAATTCCCACGTTATATTTTCTGCTTTAGTAGGGTTTTTTCTCATTTCAAGCGTAGCGTTTTGCAATTCTACATACGTTTTTTTATCTGCAGTCTGGTATTTTGGAGCCCCCTCTCCTTTGGGGAGGGGGTTGGGGGTGGGGCTGATTTTTTTAAATTCTTCCAAACATCTCTCCGCCCAGCGGTGCGTTCTCTCCATCGCTTCGCGCAGATAATCTTTCCCAGCGTGTGGCGAAGTGCATTCGTCAGATCGGAAGAGCACACGTCTGAACTCCAGTCACGAACGCTTATCTCGT
>CAYQIR010000049.1:3797-6656 GCA_964417625.1 uncultured Candidatus Saccharibacteria bacterium | reverse complement strand
TGTTTGACCGGATGACGACAAAGATGGCCAACGCAATATCCGGCCAAGACACGCCGCCTGCCATGCCGAAACCCCCAGTGGCGGTTACAGAACAAGATGTTGGCAAAACTTATGCCAATATATACGAGGCAAATGCTCCGAAAGTTGAACCGATAATTAAACCTGAAGCACTTGTGCATGACGTGGAAGCGGGCGATTCGTCTTGGAAAATTTTGAAAGGCGTCCTCGAAACCAACGAGCAGTTTAAGGGTATGACCGAGGCTCAAAAAACTTACGTATTAAGCACTTTAACCAATAAAATAATTCAAGATCCGGAGAGTTATGGGTTGAGTGAAGGCGGAACTTTAAATGTCGGCAATAAGACAGATTTCACCAAGCTTTTTGAAGACACTAAAGAAATCAAATCTATTTTTGACAAAGCAAGACAAACGATTGCCGAAGGTTCTCCTCAAGAAAAGTCCATTCTTTTGAATAATGCCAAAATCGCCGAATGGGTCAAAGGGCATCCGGACGAAGTATTGAATGAAGATAAAGTGACGGAAATTTTGAACGCCAAACCGAAAATTGAAATTGCGGAACCAGGCGACGAAACTCTTGCTACGGAACCCAATGTCCCTACCGGAGAAACTTACGGCAATGCGGCTGAGATCGGAGTAAGCGATCAGGAACTTGCAAATATGCCGGAGGAGCCAAAAATACCTGAAGCCGAAATCCCGATTGAGATACCAGAACCTGCCGGACCGAGAGTGCCAGAAGGCGAAGGAATTTTGCAGCAGGATGAAAATATCCCAAGCCGACCTGACAGACTCCAGTTCGCAGGGGGAGGAGCAGCGATGGCCGGCATGGCCGCCGCCAAGATTTTAGAAAAGGGAGATGGGGGCAAATCGGAAAAATTGCCAAATGACTTACAAAAACAATTGGAAGCGGAAAAAACGGATCGTTTTCACTTGCAGGAAAAAATCCGCCTCATTCAAGACAAGATGAGAGGGCTCTTAGAAACCGAACATCTTGGCGCCAAAGACCCCAGGATATTAGAGCTGGAACAGCAGAAGCTCCAAGCGGAAAGGGTTTTGGCGTTATGGGAGCGGGCGCATCCCAATAAAGATACACTGACTAAAAATGCAGAACCGTTGAATCTGCAGAAACAGCTGGAGGCAGAAATAATGGAAGCTAAACTAAAACTGGAAGGATTGGAAGCCGGCAAAGACAGCTTGGAAAAGAGCGGTCTTCGGACCATGACGAGCGATATTTCGCACAATCAGGCCGACATGGTGCTGAACAGCACCTTGGAAGAGGCATTTAAAACAGAAATAGACCATATATACGGCAAGAGCGGATTTTTGGGACTGGGCAAAGTATCCGGTCTCAATACCGAGGAGTGGGGATTTATGGCAAGACTTCCGGCGGGAAAGATAGTAGAATATTACATTGGAGATTCGGCCAAATCCGATTTAAACCCGGATATTGTTGAAGCTTTATCCAAATCCAAAAGCCATCAAAACCTGATCAGGCAGACTATCGGCCTAATAGAGCAAACTAAAGGCTCGGTCAGGCCTTATGCAAACGAAAATATGGAACAATTTATCAAAAGGATCGGCGGGTTTGTTTTGAAAACTCATACCCACACCGCGCAAAATTTATCGAAGGCCGCCTAATTGATACGAAAATTATGCGAAATTCAACGAAAAGCAACGAAAATAATTAAAAAATAAAATGAGCGAAGAATTCAATAAAAAAATAGCCAAAGATTTCGGACTGGAAGAAATGGACGAACGGGAGCAAGAGAGAATGATAGAAAAAATAGGCAACCTGCTTTTTGAATCGGTGGTGGAAAGGGCGGTTGATGCTATGGACGAGGGGACCATGGCTGAATTTGACGAGGTTATCGGTGCCGCCGGCAGCGACTATCAGAAGGTTATCGGCTTTCTTAAAAAGAATGTCAAAGGGTTTGATAAAATCGTCTCCGAAGAGCTATCCCGCCTCAAACGCGCCACCTCGCATATTTTTACTTAATCATTTAGTACAAAAGGTGAGGCCGCTCGTCTCCGAGCGACCTGAAATCGCCTGACCAAGATTTAGGTCAGAAAAAAGATCAAAATTCGTGCTGCGAAACTGATTATAATCCCGGCAGACAAGGATCTGACGCGCTTGCTTTCTGCACATTTAACTCGCCAGGGCGCTTGT
Organism: uncultured Candidatus Saccharibacteria bacterium; assembly: GCA_964417625.1. Lineage (GTDB taxonomy): Bacteria > Patescibacteriota > Minisyncoccia > Phycocordibacterales > WO2-35-19 > CAYQIR01. The sequence continues at coordinate 4,472 of CAYQIR010000049.1, read as the reverse complement.
TCAGAATTGAATGATTCAACTTCTGTCCAGTATCCTTTGCCGCAGTTGGTGGCGATAGTGTACAGTAAGGAACCAAACCCAACAATCATTAGGATGAACGCGTACCATCTGGTCGGTGTCGAGTACCATTGCGCAAGCAGCATAGTTCCGACGACAAGCCCGTACAGGAACCATTTTTGGGACGCAACAATTGTCATATAATTTTTCCTCTCTATTTCCCATTATATCATATATAACAATCAAACACCTCTGGCATTACTCAAATATGGCTTAAAACAAGGTTTATTTTGGTTCATTGTTTATTTATTATCTTTTTGTTATGATTCGTTATGATTCAAGTTATGGCTAGTTCAAAAAAGACAAAACTAAATATTTCTCCAAAAGAAGCGAGCAAGCTTTTTCGGGCTGTGAATTATTTTTCCGATACCTTGGAAAGTGTTTTAGAATCTCGCGGAGCATATAATGCCGAGTTTGTTTCTGGTTTGAAACTATCAGTGGAACAGGCAAAATCAGGTTATCTTAAGAAAATATCCTCTTTAAAGGAACTGTAATTCTAAAATATGCGTGAATTGTTAATAACTCCTCAATTCCGCAAAGATTCAAAGAAGATTCCAGATGATATTTTAGAACGAGCAGATTCGATTCTGTTGAAATTGAAGAAAAATCCTCTTGACG
>CAYQIR010000049.1:0-3787 GCA_964417625.1 uncultured Candidatus Saccharibacteria bacterium | reverse complement strand
AAGGAAGATTACAGATTGTAGTTTAAAACGAGCACCTTCAGTGTTGTTTAGCCTAAGGACAAATCCGTGTATCGGGCTTCTTGATATAGGAAAACTCAAAGGTTTTAAACCAGTAATCTGGCGGGTTCGAGTCGGTGTTTATCGTTTGGTCTATTCTTTTAATGAAAAATTTATCGTATGTCTGAGATTTAGGCACAGAAAAGACATATACAGGAATTTATAAATTTGGATTGACTTCTTTTTTTAGTTTGTTATGATGTAGGTTATTGATAAAAAAGGCGCTTTTGATTTTGTCCGAAAGGACAAAATTAAATAAATAAGACGCCGTTAGTTTATTCGTTATTTAATTTAATATTATGGCAGAAACATTTGATCGTTCTAAGCCTCACGTAAACGTCGGTACTGTCGGGCACGTTGACCACGGCAAAACCACTTTGACGGCGGCAATTTTGAAAGTGCTTGATATGCACAAGGCCGACGGCTACGGCGCCCGAGTGGAAAATATTGATAACATTGACAACGCTCCGGAAGAAAAGGCCCGAGGCATTACTATTGCTTTGCATCACTCTGAATACTGGACTCCAAAAAGGCACTATGCCCATATTGACGCTCCGGGACACGCCGACTACATCAAAAACATGATTACCGGCGCGGCTCAAATGGACGGCGCGATCCTCGTAGTTGCCGCTACCGACGGAGTGATGCCTCAAACCAGGGAGCACATCTTGCTCGCTTACCAGGTCGGCGTGCCAAAAATCGTAGTATTCCTCAACAAATGCGACATGGTGCCTGACAAAGATTTGATTGATCTCGTGGAAGAAGAAGTGCGGGAGCTTTTGACCAAAAACCATTACGATGGCGCCAATACTCCCATTATCAGAGGTTCTGGTCTCAAGGCTTTGGAAGCCAAAGATGTGAACGATGAATATGCTAAGGGTATTTTTGAACTCATTAACACCGTAGATACTTACATTCCTGACCCGGTTCGCGATTTGGAGAAGCCATTTCTTATGCCGATTGAAGACATCTTCTCAATTGAGGGCCGAGGCACTGTAGTGACCGGCAAGATTGAAAGAGGCATGGTCAAAGTTGGCGAGGAAGTAGAGGTTATCGGCCTCAAAGCGGCCCAGAAAACTACTGTTACCGGCATTGAAATGTTCAACAAACAATTACAGGAAGGACAGGCGGGAGACAACGCTGGCGTCTTGCTCCGCGGGTTGGCTAAAGATGATGTGCACCGCGGCCAGGTTATCGCTAAGCCTAAGAGCGTCACTCCTCATACCGACTTTGAATCAGAAGTTTACATTTTGAAGAAAGAAGAAGGCGGCCGACACACCCCGTTTTTCACCGGATACAAACCGCAATTTTACATCCGCACTACTGACGTGACCGGAGAAGTGACTTTGGCAGAAGGAGTAGAGATGGTTATGCCTGGCGATACCGCTCAATTTAAGGTTAAATTAGTAGCCCCGGTCGCCCTGGAAGAAAAGCAGAAGTTTGCCATCCGCGAAGGAGGCAAGACTGTTGGGGCAGGTGTAGTAACGAAGATAGTAGCGTAACGCGACACCAATTACGAATAAAAACGAATGACACAAATAAAAAAACTTTTTATTTTCCATTCGTAAATTCGTATGAATTAGTGGATTAGTGTCGCACTTTAACAACAAATGATACCAGAAGCAGAAATAAAAAAGAAAACACTAAAGAAACCGACAGCATCCAAGAAGAGCAAAAAGGAAGAGCCAATATCCAAATTAAGGATTAGAGTGATGGCGTATGAATACAAAGTGCTTGATATTTCGGTTAAGCAAATCATTGATACAGCCCTCCGTTATGATGCTCAAGTAGTAGGACCAATCCCTCTGCCGACAGAGATCAAGAAGTGGACCGTCAATCGCTCGCCGTTTGTCTATAAAAACGCCCGCGAGCAGTTTGAAATGCGAGTCCATCGCCGAGTGATTGATATCGTTAATCCTTCTCCAAAAATAATGGACGCTCTGACCAATCTTTCATTGCCAAGCGGCGTGAATATAGATGTCAAAATTCTCTAGCGCGTATACGAAAATCGCGTGCGAAACTGCGAAAAACTACGAAAAATTTAAAATTTAAAATCAAAAAACCGCTTCTCTAAAATTTTGAAGGGCGGTTTTTTGATTGCAAACTATTAACACGGAACACTTGACAGGATATATACATCATATATACTTCTTATATATGGATACCGTAATATTTAAAATTGATAAGAAGCTTAAACAAGCGGCTCAAAAAAAGGCGCAAATTAAGGGCATTTCTCTAACCGACTTCTATAAATCAGCTACCCAATCTTTTGTTAATAATGAAATTGATGTTGGGTTGGTAGTCCGTCCACAACTTAACGCCAAAACTGTTCGCGAACTGTTAAAAATTTCTAAAGATATTAAAGAAGGTAAGAATCTGTCTCCAGTTTTTCATACTATTGGAGAAATGAAAAAGTATCTTGAGAAATAGATGGAAATACAATTACATAAAAATTTTAAAAAGCAGTTTAAAAAATTATCTCCAAAAATAAGACGTAATTATTATGAAAGGGTTGAACTATTTTCAAAAGAACCCTTTAGTCCTTTATTAAACAATCATTCCGTAGAATTTGTCTACCCTGGTTGGCGCAGTATAAACATAACCGGCGATTATCGAATTCTTTTTGAACCAAAAGACAACGGAACTGTCATATTTATGAAAATCGGCACTCACTCGGAGCTGTACTAAATCAAAAAACCGCTCCTCTAAAATTTTGAAGGGCGGTTTTTTGTTTATCCTGAGGTTATCGAAGGATTGCAAAAAATTGACAAAAGAGTATAAATAGTGCGGGAGGGACACCATGATGTTGACGGTAAAGGAGTTATGCGAGGCACGTGAGGCTGCCAGAGGAGAAATCGATGAATTCAAAAAAACGTGGAGGGCTAGGCCAGCACGCTTGGCCATCAATAGGCTCCTCTGTCATCTGCCGGACCTGGCGGCGGCGGCACACATGCAAGTTGAAGTGGTTGGCTATCAACTTACTCTAATCATGCCATACTTGAGCAGTGCGAAGGTGGCGCATGAGCCGGCTGACTAGGTGGAGATCAAAATCAGGGGCTGCGTTCCGTGCGCGGCCCTTACTCATTTAAGACTTGCATTTTAATCGGTTATTTGTTAGATTGTTCAAAAGCCAAACGGCCTTTTATTTTTGAATTTTCGTAGCTTTTCGTTGCATTTCGCATAATTTTCGTATCATGAAATTTACACTGGCAAAGAAGGTAAATATGACCCAAATCTTCGGGGAGAACGGAGCTGTCATACCGGCGACAGTGTTAAACGTAGAGCCGATATTTGTTTCCCAAATCAAGACGGCTGAAAAAGACGGCTACGCGGCAGTCCAAGTTGGCACAGGAGTTCGTAAAGAAAAAAATCTGAGTAAGCCGTTAAGAGGCCATTTGAAAGATTTGCAAAATTTTGCCGTCCTCAAAGAATTCCGCCTTGACGATGCGAGCGCCATGAATAGAGGAGACAAAATAGAAATTGACACTTTTGCCGTTGGCGACCAGGTGACCGTATCGGCTGTTTCCAAAGGCAAAGGTTTTCAAGGGGTGGTCAAAAGGCATGGGTTCCACGGCGGTCCGCGCTCTCATGGCCAGAAACACTCCGAGAGAGAACCGGGCTCTATCGGCGGCGGCGGCCGGGCCGGAGGCAAAGTTATTAAAGGCATGAGAATGGCCGGCCGGATGGGCGGTGACCGGGTAACGGTTAAAAATCTGAAAGTGGTGGGTAT
>CAYQIR010000048.1:1011-6754 GCA_964417625.1 uncultured Candidatus Saccharibacteria bacterium | reverse complement strand
CATTGATAATTTTTATGAGTGTAGCGAAATAAAAAATCCAATGAGTGGACAGTCCCTGTAAGGGAAGTAGGTAGCCGCCAGCACAAAAAATTTAATATTGCTTTCTACTTGCGCTTTTTTGAATTATACTTAGTACATGGACGAAACTAGCGCGTGGGCGTCACGAAGGAAGTCTACTTATATAGCGGTTTTGGTGCTGGTGCTCGCATCGGTCTCCTTTTTTATTTTTTGGCGATATTGGTACCAGGCGCCGACTTGTTTCGACAATGCTCAAAATGGTGATGAGTTAGGTGTAGACTGTGGCGGCTCGTGTTCATTGGTTTGCAGCAACAGCACTTTAAAGCCGATCGTCCGCTGGGATCCGCGGCTTTTTGAAGTCAGCAAAGGGATTTGGAGCGCGCTCGTTTATGTTGAAAACCCAAATATTGATGCGATGGCGGTCTACTTGCCTTATCTTTTGACTATCTACGACCAAAACAACAATGTACTCGTAACCCGGGAAGGGGCAACTATCTTGCCGAAAAACAGAACCGTCGGCGTTTTTGAGGGTAATATTGCAGTACAAGGCGAACTTAAACCCAAGCGCGCCACTTTTGAAATAGGCGATAAAGTCGTTTGGCAAAATATTAAAGAACTCGACGTGGATTTGGATATTACCCACAGTCCGCTTTTGAGGCCGGACAGTTTGCCCAGGGTCGAAGCGACTGTCAAAAATCCTAATATCCGGGATATCAATAATATTGAGCTGGTGGTCGCGATATTTGACGGCGCTGATAATGCCATTGCAGCTTCTCGGACCTTTATAGAAACACTTAAGGCTGACGAAAGCACCAACGTTTTTTTTACTTGGCCGAAACCTTTTGACCTGGGCTTCAAAGCCTGCGAAAAGCCTTCCAATGTTATGCTTTTGCTTGACCGCTCCGGTTCCATGGCTTCGGTGAGCCTTGATCCGCCCCAGCCGCTTTTGGATGCCAAAAATGCCGCTATTTCTTTTATAGATAGTTTAGGGATAAAAGACAAAGTTGGTGTAATTTCTTTTGCTACTAAAGCCACTGAACCGATTGACCAAGTTCTGACATCTGATTTAAACATAGCCCAAAAAGCTGTCCAGTCAGTCGCTATCGAACGGGGTAGTACCCAATACACCAATATTTACGAATCTCTGCATTCCGCATGGCAAGAACTCATATCAGCTCGGGCTACCGAAAAATCTTCCAAAGTGGTAATACTCCTGACTGACGGGGTGGCCACCGCTCCCCGCAATCCGGCTCCCCGGTCCGAAGCGGATGATGTGAAGTATGCCGAGGAGCTGGCCCTGAAAGAAGCGATTAATCTCAAAAAAGACGGCCTTATTTTGTACGTCATCGGGCTTGGCAACAATATCAACGATTCTTTTTTGAAAACCGTTGCTTCCAAGGAAGCCAACTATCTCTTCGCGCCGTCTTCGGACGATTTGGCGACTATTTACCAAAATATCTCGTCCGATATTTGCAAAGAAGTGCCGGCTAGGATAGAAATAACATACAAGATATTCGGTAAATCGCTATAAAATGCTTCCCGTTTTTTTAAAAAGGATCAATGCGTCAATCGACTGGCTGCTTTTTGGAGCCGTTTTTTTCATTTCGGTGGCCGGTATTCTGACGATGAACTCTTTTACCGAAGAGAAAGTTTTGTTTTTCCGGCAAATAATCTGGTTGGCAATTTCAATCGTGGCTATGTCTTCTTTCAGTATGGTCGACTGGCGCTTTCTAAGGAGAAGTGAAGCCATTGTTATTTTGTTTGTCGCCACCTGCGTCTTGCTCCTGTTTCTGTTCATTGTCGGGTCGGTTTTTAAAGGGGCCCAAAGCTGGTTTGACTTCGGAGCTTTTGCCTTTCAGCCGGTCGATTTTGCCAAACTGGTTCTGATCTTACTTCTAGCCAAATATTTTGGCCGGCGGCATATTGAAATCGCCAACGTACGCCACATTCTAACTTCCGGTTTTTATACGATGGTGATATTTCTTTTGGTTTTTCTTCAGCCGGACTTTGGTTCAGCCATAATAATTTTTATGATTTGGCTCGCGATGGTTTTGGTTTCCGGTATTTCAAAAAAGCATTTATTGGTGGTCTTTCTCTCCGGACTCTTGGTTTTTGGCGGCCTTTGGTTCTTTGTTTTCAAGGAATACCAAAGGGCTCGCATCGTCTCTTTCATCCACCCTTTGACCGATCTTTCCGGCGCAGGCTACAACGCCTACCAGTCTACCATCGCGGTCGGTTCGGGTGAAATTTTTGGCAAAGGAGTGGGCTTAGGTAGCCAATCAAAGTTGAAATTCTTGCCCGAGTACGAAACAGACTTCATTTTCGCCGCCTTTAGCGAAGAATGGGGATTTGTCGGCGTGGTGCTTATTTTCGGCTTGTACGGAGTGGTGCTCTGGCGGATTATAGATATTTCCAAAAAAGGAGCGACCAACTTTGAAACTCTATACGGGTTGGGGCTCGCTTCATTTTTCTTTACTCACTTTGTTATTCATGTCGGCATGAACATAGGGCTCTTGCCCGTCACCGGCATCACCATGCCCTTCATGAGCTACGGCGGCTCTCATATGCTGGCCGAATTTTTAGGGCTGGGCATCCTCTTTGGTCAGCGGGCTTTTAGTCGAGCGATACGCAAGGAGGAATCAAAAAACGAAATTATCGGGATAATCGAGTAAAAAATTATTCTAATTGTTCTAAGTACCCTAATTATTCTAAATAAATTCCAATTTCCAAAATTTTTAAATTTAGAAACGGAACAATATTTCGAATTTTGTATTTAGTGCTTCCTTGCCTTAGCAAGGCGGTTGGTGTTTAGTCTCTGAGGAAATTAAAATTATTTAGCCTCTAACTCTTTCAATTTGTTTTCCACTAGTATTATAGAATCTTGTATGCTTCTTTTTTCTCCCATCAAAACTCCGATTTCTGCTTCTATTTCAGAAAGACGATTATTAGATTTTTCAATAAATAACCTATAACTTTCTGGACTATTTTCTGGTGCTTGTTCCATAACTTTAATTTCCTGCTGTTTGGCCGCAGGAAAGAATTATTACTAATAAGACCAATAATAGCATCTTATTGAGTATCTTTCCATACGCTGGTGTTTACAGTGTTTTCTCGTCGTATCAAAGTGATATGAGCTATTATTTAACTTTTTTATAAATTGAGTTAAAAATTAAATTTAATTCCTTTGCTTCAATCCAGAGTTTGCGAGCTTCATCGGCTTTTTCGGGGGCAGCAACGGCAGACATTCGAAGAAAGTGTTTTGATTCGCGAGACTCTTTTTTACAAATGCCAATTTTGTGTTTAAAATCTTTTGGACTTTCAGCATCATCCGCCTCGCAGTAATTTGCTCCGACTGAAGTTGCACAACCGACAAGCTGATCAATAATTCTTCGGGTTAGTTCGTTTTTAGGTAACTCTCTACAAAACTTAATAATATTTTCTCCAAATTTAGCGGTTCTTTCTTCCAAATCGTATATTTTCCCATTGGGTTTTTCCTCACTAGTCATTATTTTAGGTCAATTAGAATAATTAGAACAATTAGGTTAATTCTTATATATTTTAATCGTCTCACTCAACATTTTCTCAAATGAAAAAAAATTCGTGATAGTCTTTTTTATTTCAGCGCCAAACTCTTTTTGTTTTTCTTTGTGGCCGAGGAGGTACAGAACCGCTTCGGCGATTTCCTTTGGATTATTAGGGTGAACCAAAATGCCGTTTTGCATATCATGGATTATTTCCGGAATGCCTCCAACCGAAGTAGCAATAATCGGCAGGCCGCAGAGCCCCGCTTCCAGGATGGCGTATGGCAAGTTTTCAGTTCTGGAAGGCAACAAGAAGATTTTGGCGCCAGGCAAAAACTTTTTGGCGTTTTCCAAAAAGCCAAAAAAATGAACGATATTTTTTATTTCAAGCTGCTCCGCCAATTTCTCAAGCTTTGCTTGTTCTTCGCCGATACCCGCGATGTAATATTGGATTTGCTCTTTTGCCGCGGATGATAAGAGGGCAATGCCCCGGAGAGCCACATCAAATCCTTTATTGTGGTGAAGTTCTGCGATACTAAAAATAACAGTCTGCTTTTCCGTATTTTTAATCAATATCTCCCAAGCTTCTTTTTTAGTTGAAACTTTGAAAGGGGAGATCCCGTTGTAAACCACTTTTATTTTGTTGCTTATAAACGGCAGCCAAACTATGTCGTTTTTGGTTTGTTCCGAAACGGCGATGGTGACATCGCAGAGCAAGACCGTCAGATAATGGCCGATATAAAAAATCAGCTTGGAAAACGCCGATCGCTTTTGTTCGTTAAAAGCCCAGCCGTGGCTGGTAAAAATAGACTTTAGTTTATAGTTTTTAGATTTTAGTCTGATGTAAGAAATGGCTAAAGAGCCGAGCAAGCCGATTTTGGAAGAGTTGAGATGCACCACGCTCGGTTTTTCCGTTCTGATTATGCCGATGAGTTGCCTAAAGGTGAGCCAATCTTTCCTTAAATTTATTTCTCTCTCGGCGCTCTCCAGAATAATCGTGTTTATGTTTTGTTCAGTGAGCTTGGCCACCAAAGTGTTGCTTTCTTTATAGCCACAGACCACGGTTGCCTCAAACTCGTCTTTTGGCAAGTTCGTTGCCAAATCATAAACATACCTCTGGGCACCCCCGAAGTTGCCTTTGGTTATCACATATAAAATTTTCCGCTTTTCTTGCATACAAAATCCAATTCTCCCATAAATTGATTAAAATTGCCAATTATTGTATGATAACCCTTAAATATGACTATATCGGGCAAAAAGGAAACCATAGCTTTGTTTCTGGGCGATATTGTTATTTTGTATTTTTCACTTTGGTCGGCTCTTGCCATAAGGTCTTGGGGAATCCCGTCCCGCTATTCTTGGGACCTCCACTTTTGGCCTTTTACAATCATCATCGGCGTGTGGGTTTTGGTCTTTTTTATTTCCGGACTTTATGAGAAGCATACCTTGATACTGAAAAGCAGATTGCCAAGCACTGTGCTGAACGCCCAAGTGGCCAACAGCTTTATTGCGGTCCTCTTCTTTTACTTCGTTCAATATTTTGGCATTACTCCAAAGACCAATCTCTTCATTTTTCTCATTATATCTTTCTGCTTAGTTTTGCTTTGGCGGATATACGGAGATCGTATCTTGCATCCGGCGGTCAAACAAAAAGGCATTATTGTCGGGAGCGGAACGGAGATGAAAGAACTTCTTGAAGAAGTAAACCACAATCCCAGATATGGTTTGGAGTTCATTTCTTCCATAGATTTGGAGCGAGTATCAGGGATGGATTTTCAAGAAGAAATTCTTTCGAGGGTTTACTCAGAAGAAGTGCAGATAATCGCCATTGACTTGAAGAATGAAAAAGTGGAGCCAATTTTGCCGCACCTTTACAATCTTATTTTTTCCCGGGTGAAGTTTATAGATATGTACAAGATCTATGAAGACATTTTTGACCGCATTCCACTCTCTCTCGTCCGCTACAACTGGTTTCTGGAAAATATTTCTACTGAAACTCGGATTACCTATGATATCCTGAAGAGGGTAATGGATATTACTCTTTCGTCGATAGCTGGTATCGCGTCCCTTATTTTATATCCGCTGGTGGCTATTCTGATAAAAATGGAAGACGGAGGCAGCATTTATTTTGAACAGGAAAGGATCGGTAGAAACAACAAAGTCATCAAAGTCAAAAAATTTAGGAGCATGTCAAATCTACCGGC
>CAYQIR010000048.1:0-1001 GCA_964417625.1 uncultured Candidatus Saccharibacteria bacterium | reverse complement strand
GCCGGCGGAGAAAGCAACAAAGTGACCAGAATAGGCGAATGGCTGCGCAAATTGAGAATAGATGAGCTGCCCCAACTTTGGAGCGTGTTAAAAGGAGAGATGTCTCTTATCGGTCCGCGCCCGGAGATTCCAAATCTCGTAAAACATTACGAGGAAGAAATTCCATACTACAATATCCGCCACCTTATCAAGCCGGGGCTTTCCGGATGGGCCCAGCTCTATCACCATGATCCGCCAAAAGTAAACGCGGACAGCGAAAAAACTCGCCGTAAACTTTCTTACGACCTCTACTACATCAAAAATCGCTCCCTGATGCTTGACTTGAAGATTGCCCTTAAAACTATTAAAGCGTTGCTCTCGAGGAGTGGAGTGTAAGATTATTCCGAATTTTCCTAACCTCCTCCCGGCCTCCCCCTTACTTTCCCACTTCGCTAAAGCTTCGAGGGACAAGTAAGGGGGAGGTGACTGCTATCTGATGCTACTTGTTTTTTAGGATAAGGTGAGTAAAATTAGCCTATTACAAAATAGTTATAAAAATATGGAAGAATTTAAAAATACATCTTCACAACAAGGACCCGAATGGGAAAAACATGTTTTAGATTTAAAAGAACAGGAACTAGCCGCTTTGAAGTCAATCACAACAAAAGAAGAGTTAGCTGATTGGTATAGAAAATTTATGGCTGGCGGAAAAGAAGGAGAAGATGGTACAGCTCGTACAATGGATGGTAGAACAATAGAACAAGTGGATAACAAAGAATTTCAGGTATATTTACATACGCTTATATCAAATCGTGAAATGGATTTGCGAAAAGCGGGTAGATTAAGAGAGTAATTTCATAGGAAAAACAAAATTAAGAATAAACCTAACCCCCTTAATCCCCCTTACCTTAAGGGGGAAATCGCGCAATTCTTTCTAAAATTACAACTATAATCGAATTTGGCGACTCCTTCCTTAATGTACCCTGAATTACAAAACTCCATAATTGGATAACTTCCTGGCC
>CAYQIR010000047.1:0-6796 GCA_964417625.1 uncultured Candidatus Saccharibacteria bacterium | reverse complement strand
GATAAGTGAAGACGCAGAGAACTTTGAAAAAACCAGACTCCTGCTGAAAAATTGTTGTGGAAATATATTTCAAAAAATAAGATTAAAAGACTTAGATTCTTAAGACAATATGGCATCGGTCCTTATGTTTTAGATTTTTATTGTCCCAAAATCCGTTTAGGGATAGAACTTGATGGAAATATCCATAAAGAAAATAAAATTTATGATCAAGATAGAACAAAATTTTTAGAAAATTTGGATATCGGGGTAATAAGATTTTGGAATAGTGATGTTTTGAATAATATAGAAGATGTATTGAATAAATTGCTAAACAAAATTGAACAGATGGGCAATAAATAATAGTCACCTCCCCCTTAAAGTAAGGGGGAGGCAGGGTGGAGGTTAGAAAAAAGTTATGCGGTATCATTTGCAAAATCCTCAAAAATAGCTATTATATTCAACAATGGCACGATACCGATTTTGGGCGATTATAATTGTAGCAATGGCGATAGTCGCCGGTTTTTTTGTCTGAATAGTGAAAAGTCTGATTCCGGCCGAAAGTTTAAATTAGGGCTTGATTTGTCCGGCGGTACTCATTTGGTTTATAAAGCCGACACTTCTGGTGTGCAAAGCGGAGACATAGATTCTGCCATGCAATCTTTGCGCGATGTCATCGAAAAGCGCATTAACGTTTTTGGCGTGTCTGAGCCGATTGTGCAGGTTGAACAGGGCGGAGTTTTTGGCGACAACCGGGAACAGAGATTGATCGTTGAATTGCCGGGAGTGACGGATGTGAACGAGGCAATTAAACGTATTGGTGAGACTCCGACTCTAGAATTCCGGCTTTTGTCCAAGGAGGGAGAGGCTCAAATAAAGTCCGGCGGGGGCCAAGCAGATGTCGCTAATGCTGCCAATTTATTTATTGAAACAGGTTTGACTGGCCGGATGCTCCAAAAGGCCAGCATCCAATTTGACCAAAATTTTGCAGGCAAACCGATCATTGGTCTCAAGTTTAACGAAGAAGGTTCAAATCTTTTTGCTAAGATTACCAGAGAAAACACCGGCAGTGTATTGGGCATTTTTCTTGACGGAAATTTATTGGAAGCGCCTTATATCAAGGAAGAGATTACCGGTGGAGAAGCGGTGATTACCGGCGACTTTACTCCCGATCAAGCTAAACAGATTGTTCGCGATTTAAACTACGGTGCTTTGCCGATGCCGATATCTCTTTTGAGCACCCAAACTATAGGCGCTACTTTGGGAGACGAAGCGGTTAAGACAAGTGTCAAAGCCGGCCTTTACGCCTTTGTTGTGGTTGCCATCTTCCTCATCGGCTGGTACCGCTTCCAGGGTTTTGTGGCGGTGGTGGCTTTGGCTATTTACACCGTAGTCAACCTGATTTTATTCAAACTGATACCGGTTACCCTGACTGCTGCCGGCATTGCCGGGTTCATTCTTTCCCTTGGTATGGCGGTGGATGCTAATATTTTGATATTTGAGAGGACCAAAGAGGAATTGAAAAGAGGTAAGAATAAATACGAGGCTCTAAAGGAAGGCTTTCATCGCGCTTGGAGCTCTATCCGGGACTCCAACCTTTCAAGCATCATCACCGCCATTATCCTTTATTATTTTGCCTCAACCTCGGTTATTAAAGGTTTTGCGCTGGTATTTTTGATCGGCGTGCTGGTCTCAATGTTTTCCGCCATTACCGCTTCCCGTACCATATTATTTGCCATTAGTTCTGAAAAGGACGGAAAAAATTCTTAACTTTATAATTTTTAAATTTTTTACCAATCTCATGTTTGTTGTTAAACACAGAAAAATATTTTACACTCTCTCTACGGTCTTGTTGGCTGTTTCGGTTTTCGCAATTTTCTTCTGGGGTCTCAAACCGAGCATTGATTTTGCCGGCGGCAGCTTGCTGGATGTATCTTTTGCTGACGGCAAAGCGCCAAGCGCAGACGCAGTTAAGAATGTTTTAAATCAGCTTAATTTTAAAGACGCTTCCATACGGTCTTCAGAAAACGGCTACATTTTGAGGCTGAAAGAGATATCGCAAGATGAGAAAGATACAATCATCCAAAACCTTTCTTTCAATGGGGAATATGCTCCCGTTGAAAAAACTTTCAGTACCGTCGGCCCGGTCTTGGGCAAAGAGGCAATCCAAAAATCTTGGCTTTCTATTGTTTTGGTATTGCTCGCTATTGTGCTCTTCATCGCTTTTGCTTTCAGGAAAGTGTCCAAACCTATTTCTTCTTGGGTTTATGGGTTGGTGACAATACTCGCCCTACTCCATGATGTTTTGATACCTTCCGGAGTCTTTGCGTTGCTCGGGCATTTTTACGGCTTTGAAGTGGATACCCTTTTTGTTACCGCACTCCTAGTGATTCTCGGTTTTTCGGTGCATGACACGATTGTAGTATTTGACCGAGTCAGAGAAAATCTGCATAAAGACGAAGATTCGGGCAACAAGAAAAACTTCGAACAAATAGTAGGGGAGAGCATCAACGAAACGTTTACCCGCTCCGTCAATACCTCCCTCACTACTCTTTTGGCGGTTTTTGTGCTCTATCTTGTTGGTCCGGAAACGATCAAACACTTCTCCCTGACTCTGCTTATCGGCATCACCATCGGTACCTATTCATCTATTTTCATCGCCTCGCCGCTTTTGGTGACTATAAACGGTTGGAAAAAGTAATAACTCACCCCAACCCCTCTCTTACTTTAAGAGAGGGGAAAAAAGAAAAAGGGTTGACTTAAAAACATATATTTGGTAATATGTAAAGAGGAGTGTACCTATGCTATGCGACTTAACTTTAAGGATGGGCCTGATTTTGAGCAGGCGCTCTTCGGTGACCCTGTTGAGGAGGTTTTATCAGGATCTGTGAGAAGTCCCACAGGATTCAACGAAGACGTAAAAAGGATCATCAAATCGATTTCTCGTAGCAAACCTCACGAAAGGTTTCCGAGAACGGTGTTTTCCAGGGGCCTGTTCTTTGGAGTGAAAAAGAACCTGATGAAATTGGGGATCAAAGCAAACGATTTGCGCCTCTTCTCTCTTCGGGGGACTGACGCTGATCGTTATTACGAGACGGACGCGCTTTGTTACTTGCCGCCCAGTTGTGGTTACGAATGCGTCGTTACCATTGATGCGCGGCTAATCGGCCTCCCCGAACTCTGCATGATGAGGGAGTACTGGATCAAGTCATCCGAAGAGCCTGTCTATTCAGAAGCGAGATTCCAAGGAGATCTTTTCGCCCACAACAGGATTTTCGATGAGTATCTAGGTTCGGGCCGGGAACGGAATCTCCCGCCAGACCTGCGAGGGGCTTGGATATTATCCTCAGGCTACAAGCAGCTTTGGGAGAGGGGTTACATACCGGCAATCCCGGATAAAATGATTGACCGGCCGATGATGAGACCGCAAAATCATCTAATCCTTACTCTCTATCATCTTCAAGATATGCAAAGACGTAAGGCCTTTGCTCGGCTAGTCGCCATTGAATTTTTTAAGCAGATTTTTCCGGAGAAAGCAAAAACCGGAGAGATGTGCCAACTTTGCCTACACTGACCCGATATCTACACCTAAAAATGTAGCTATCGGGTTTTTGCTTGCAAAATAAGGGTTTTTTGCGGTTTTTAAAATCCTTGACAAAAAAATATATGGGTGTATAATAATAATCAGAAGTCAGGCGAAACCGCCTTTGAAAAGGAGAAAAGGTATCATGGGATTTTTCGAACAACTCAATGCGGTGTGCGAGGCACAAAACCAGCATCTCGATCAGATGCTGGAAAAGCAGCAGGCAGACGCCGCTGCAAATCAGGCGAGAGAAGCGGCTGAAGAACAACTCAGGCGGCGCAATTGGGCCGTCGGGGTTCTCGAGGCGGGCAACATGCCGCTCGAGAAGAGAGACAGAATTTCGGCGGCAATGATGATTGTCACGGCCGATCAGGAGATTCCCTGCTCCAAGGTGGAGCAGCTGCTGCTCAAGCATGAGCAGTACCGGCCAATCATCTACCAGGCCGTGATCGAGAAGTTTCTTGAACGCGGCGGCGACCCGGCTGGGAAGCTCGGCGTCTACTGCATCCAGTGTGCTCTCGCCCTCGAACCCGGTTCCGACTTGTTCAGGGGGGATGTGGCGCAGTCGCTCGCCATGGGCCTCCTGATTCTTGGCTGCTTCAATGGCGAGAAGAGGCCGGAGATCGTCAAAGTTCAGCAAACGCTCCGTCGAATGTTCCCGTTCACTAAGGGGGGAAATCTCCAGAACATTCCGCACGGGCTGGCTATGAAGCTCTACCCGGAGCAGTACGACGCTGAAGGGCGCTGCAAGTACCGGTTCGCCTCCCGTTTTGAGACCGGCGAGCCGAGAAAGGTGGCGACACACAAGCAGGGCAAACTGCGTTCTCGCTACGGAGAGGAAAAGCCGGAGGAGACCGATCCGGAAATTCTGGCCGGGATGGCAGCAGCGGCAAGCGGGCAGCTGCAGAACATCCGTCTAATCCGCGCCTCTTAGGCAAACCTTTTCCGGTTTCGCCGAATTCCGCCATTTGGGCCACCACGCAAGATCGCGCAACGCGATCACGTGGCAAGCGCCCGCAAGCCCCACATCTACCAAGGTGTGGGGCTTTTACCATCTAAATTTGTATCTTTTCTATACTTCTTTTATACTATGTTTATCTTTATCAGATTTTCGTAACCTTTCGTATTTTTTCGCCCTCCTTCGCTAAAAGCTTCGGGCGGGCAAGCATAATTTTCGTATCGTATGAAAAATAGTTTTTACATTTCTTTCGGTGTCTGGCTCATCATCATCTCTCTGCTTGGGGTGCCGATAGTTTGGCGGGACACTCTGGTCGCTTTGTCCGGACTCTTTTTAATATCGGTATCTATCGGCCCTGCTATTTTAAAAAGACTGCAAACTAAACCGAAACTCAAAAAGAAGCCCGAACCGCCAAAACAAGAATTAAAATTTTCTGATATTCCCTCTCCTTCACAACCCGTCCGACCGGATCATCCGCCCGTGCCGGTACGGACGGGTCCGGGCGGAGGAGAGGAGCAGGGGTGAGGTTGTTTAAAACATGAGAAAGGCCAAAAGAATTTTAGGGACAAGCATCGGAGGCGCAGCCCTTTTGTTTTTTGCTTATTCTTTTACTTTTTCTTCGGAAAGTCAGTATGTTATTTCTCCGGTAGCCACTTCTACCGATGTTGCAACTGAAAAAATCGTTAAGCATCTGCCGACTCCGGAACCGCTCAAAGCCATTTATATGACTCAATGTGTGGCTGGGACGCCGAGCTTCCGGAGCAAACTCGTGAAGCTGATTGACGAAACTGAACTCAACGCCATAGTGATTGATATCAAAGATTACACTGGCACCGTCTCTTTCAAAACCGATAATCCAGAGATCGATGAGCTTCAAGGTTCGGGCTGCCAAGTTGACGATATGCAGGAATTTGTAGAGATGTTGCACGACAAAAATATCTATGTGATCGGGCGAGTGACCGTGTTCCAAGACCCGGCTTTTGCCCGGGCTCATCCCGACCTGGCTGTTACAAAGAAGAGCGACGGCGCTATCTGGAAAGACCACAAAGGCATCTCTTTCATAGATGTTGGGGCTCGACCTTTTTGGGATTACATCGCCGCTATCGCTACTTCCTCGTATACTATCGGGTTTGACGAAATAAATTTTGATTACATCCGTTTTCCTTCCGACGGCGATATGACAAACATAGCATTCACTCACACCGGCACCACCACCAAAAGAGAAATGCTCCGCCACTTTTTTGAATACTTGGATTCTAAAATGATCGGGACCGGTATCGTTACTTCAGCAGACCTATTTGGGATGACGACGACCAATACAGACGATTTGGGGATAGGCCAGGTGCTTGAATACGCTCTTTTAAACTTTGACTACGTCAGCCCCATGGTCTACCCGTCTCATTATCCGCCAAAATTCAACGGCTGGCCCGACCCGAACAAGGTGCCTTATGAAATAGTAAAATTCAGTATGAGTGCGGCGGTGGCGCGGAGTAACTTTTTGTATAACGAAATCGCTTCCACTACCAGGGTAATCAATGGGCAAGCGGTTAATTTCAATCCCGACCCGCGACTTCTGCGGCGGATTAATCCGCTCCAGCTCCGCCCATGGCTTCAGGACAATGACTACCCGGTTCATTACACACCTGACATGATTCGAAAACAGATTCAAGCTACCTACGATGTGGGCCTGACAAGCTGGATGCTTTGGGATCCGGCGAATACCTACACTGCGTCCGCTCTGTTACCGCAGTAATTTTCAATTTTTAATTTAAAATTTTCATTAAATTTCCAATGTTCTAATTTGAAAATTATGAAATTAATTCATTTATTGAGAATTGATAATTGTGAATTGAAAATTTTCATTGTGCTATAATTATATAAATGAACGATGAACTTATTACATATTTTGCCGAAACCGATGCGCGCAGCAAGCGGGTTAAGTTTGGCATCAAAGATACTGATCGGCTAAGACACATTTATTCCATCGGCAAAACCGGTATGGGCAAGTCAACTCTGCTTGAAAATATGGCTATCCAGGATATCCAAAATGGCAAAGGCATAGCCTTTCTGGACCCGCACGGCAAGACTGCCGACCTTTTGCTTGATTATGTGCCCGAACACCGCATCAAGGACGTCATTTATTTTGCCCCTTTTGATACGGGTCACCCGATTGCTTTTAACGTGATGGAAGACGTCGGTCCGGAGCGCCGGCACCTCGTGGTGTCCGGCCTTATGGGCGCCTTTGAAGAGCTTTTCGGCGAAGAGAGCTTCTCTGACCG
>CAYQIR010000046.1:1678-6919 GCA_964417625.1 uncultured Candidatus Saccharibacteria bacterium | reverse complement strand
GCAGAGACGAGCGTTCGTGGAAGTTTCGGGCGGGGTTTAGGAGACTATAACAAAATAACCTGCTCCCGCAGGTTATTTTGCGTATTTATTCACACTTTATGTTCATTTTTTGCTTGAAATTTCTTTACTCACCTTTTCAACCATGCGGGAAGCCGCTTCCTGGCCGCCAAGACCGAATGCAAGACCGAGGCCCAATGATAGAGCCACTACCAATCCGGTAAAGATTGTCTGAACCAGAGCGGAAGCAATCCCAAGCTGAGAGAGAGCAACCAAAATCGCGAAAATCCAAATCACCCATTTTGTGACAGTGGCCAAAAATGGAGCCGAGGAGACTTCAGCACTCATAGCCGAAGAAAGCACTATTCGCTTCATGGCGTCAGCCACCAAGCCGGCGGCAATCAAGATAAGGACGGCGACTATGACTTGAGGCAGATAATTCAAAATGTCCCTCAAAAATACCGTCACCTGTGAAAGGCCCAGAACATCAAAGGCGCCTATCAGGAAGACCAGCATAATAAACCATTTCACCAAACCGCCCAAGAACGAACCGGAATTCAAAGAAAGGCCTCCTTTGGCTAAAAAGTCTTCCACGCCGGCCTTGCGCAAAGCTTCATCTACTTTGATGGCCTTCACGACTTGAGAAACCACTCTGCCAAACAGCATGCCAATGCCCCAACCCACCAAGATGATGACTATGGCCACAACGAGATTCGGCACAAAGCCGATTACTCCGAGCCATAAGTTTCTGAAGGACAAGCTGAGAACCTCACTCCAAGTACCTATATTCATGATATTAAATTATTAAAATAAACTGGTAATTACACCATAAAATATACACCTACTGAACCCCAAGGCAACACGTATTGGGGATAATTAACCTCACCCCATACCCCTTACAGGGGTATGGGGTGAGGTCAGAGATTCAGTTTATTTATAATTTTCTCGTGCGGATAGTCCAAAATATCGCGTATCAGCTTGTCAAATACCGAGTGCCGGTAATTAAACTCGGAAGTTTCCAAAACGGCATAACGAATTTCTTTGCCAATTTCCGATTCGATCGTTTTTATGATATTTTCCAGCTGATTTTGCTTCAAATTATCTCCCACTACCAACAAATCCACCCGGCTGTCCGGATCTTTTATAAAAATGCCCGAAATAATAAGGAGTTGGATTTTGCCGGCCCGGGAAATCTTATCGATGATATCTTTGTGTTTGAAAGGATTGATGTTGGAAAGAAATGATTCCAGTGCCTCCACATAAGGGAATTTCTGGTCCAGGGTCCAGCCGTTCACTCTTTTGCGGAAAACTTTGATGCTTCGGTCCTTTTGCCTTCTTATCTCTTTGGTATAAAATTTTTGCTTCAAAAACCCCACTCTCTCCAGATTTCCTATTTCCTTTCTTACTACTCCCCTAGACACTTTGGCCCGCATCGAGGCCTCCCCGCTGTCATATGTCGCTTCCGGATTCATCAAGAAAAGCTTAATGATTTTGACCTTCGCCGCACTCCCAAAAAGTTTTTCCAGAATATCCATAACTGTGCATTCTACCCCATCACCTCCGTATTTCCAAAGGTTGATTTTTAAGAACATTTGTTATATAAACAAGGCCAGGAGGTGAACGGTGTTCTACTTGCGTATAAGCCACAACGACAACGTACCAGGATTTGTGTATTATCAAAAACCCCTAATGAGGAGTTTTTGATTTTCTGTCCGGTTTCCCTCTCTTGTTGTAAGAGAGGGTTAGGGTGAGTTATTTAAGTGTTACCTGTCACGCATAATTTTCTGCTGAAAATTTGCGCGGTTCTTACAGAACCTGTCCACTCATTGGATTTTTCTTCAAA
The DNA here is from genome assembly GCA_964417625.1 of uncultured Candidatus Saccharibacteria bacterium. Classification (GTDB taxonomy): domain Bacteria; phylum Patescibacteriota; class Minisyncoccia; order Phycocordibacterales; family WO2-35-19; genus CAYQIR01. The sequence continues at coordinate 5,079 of CAYQIR010000046.1, read as the reverse complement.
AAATCTCAATGAGTCTTGCGAAGCTCCAGGTATTCGCTTCTCACCCACCTCGCGCCGTCGCGCTCCGGCTCAAGGTTGCTTATTTAAGCGCAACCTTGCCCCCAGCTTCCTCGATTTGTTTCTTGAGATTTTCAGCGTCTTCTTTCTTCATATTCTCGGCGAGGACGATTGGAGCAGCGTCAACTTTGTCTTTGGCATCCTTGAGGCCCAAAGCCAAGACTTCCTTAACAATCTTGATAACTGCAATCTTCTGAGCGCCAGCGTCGGAGAGCTCAACAGTGAAGGTTGACTTCTCCTCCTTGCCCACCGTAGCTTCAGCGGAGGCGGGTCCTGCTGCAGCCACAGCCGCCGCACTCACGCCAAATTTCGCTTCAAATACTTTGACCAACTCATTCAGGTCGAGGACTGACATCTTTTCAACCTCTTCAACAATTTTGGCAAATTTTGCCGGAACCGCTACTTCTTCTTTTGCATCTTTTGTTTCTTCTGACATAATAATTTTAATTAATGATTAATTGTTTTTATTCTGTCTGGTTCCCTCTCCTTAAAGTAAGGAGAGGGTCAGGGAGAGGTTAGAGCTTCAATTTCTAACCCCCTTAATCCCCCTTACCTTAAGGGGGAAACCGGAGAGAAAGCTCTATTTTTTCTCCGCTACTTGCCCCAACGCCACAGCAAACCTCTGAATCGGCGAATTGATGATATTGACGAACATACCTCGTAGAGTCTGGAGCGACGGTATGAGAGCAACCGACATCATTTCCGCCTGCGACTTATATTCCCCGTCAAAGATTCCTCCAAGAATAGAGACTTTGCCATCTAGCTTCTTTTGGAAGCCATAGATGCTTCTCGCTGGAGCAATCAGATCTTCACCAAAAGCCAGTGCCAGTTCCCCCGTTAAAGCGGGGGCATCCCCTTTCACTTTGGCGACTTCCAAAACCTTTTTGAACAAAGATTTTTTGGCGACCACGTAACCTACATCCTCTTTCTTCAAAGACCTTCTGATTTCCGAAGCATCTTTGACCAAGAGTTTGTTGAATTGCACAAACACAACCGAATTGGAATCGGCTACCACCTTTTCCAAATCAGTTATGATTTCTTTTTTCTTTTCTTTTGTAATTGCCATAATTATGAATTGAAAATTGAAAAATTAATCTTTCAATCTTTCCTTCTTTCAATTATTTAATGTTTTTCGACCAAAGCCCGTATAAAGACAATAGAATAATCTATGCAGGATTTATCTCGCCCAACGGGCTCGACCTGCAGTCTTAGAGCTATGTGACTATCGTAGCACACTTACCAAAAATTGCCAAGCCCGGCTTATTACTCCTCGTTCTTTCGGTATTTCATATATTATATTTTCCGTAGTGTTTGCCTCATCGGATAAATCGCTAGCACCGGCCACTTCCTCCTCTGCCTCAGATACCACCACAGCGGTTTGATATTTTGGTATTTTGCTTTGAATAGCCAATGCTTCGTTTTTGACATCAGCCAACTTTTTGGAGACCTCACCCAAATCAACTTGTGGCGCCGGCGCCATAGCAAAAACTTCTTCGCCTAAATAATTCTTGAGGCGGATATCTCGGCTATTTTCGTAGCCTTTCATGGTAAGAAGAGTTTTATCGAGCTTCAGAGAAGATTTTGGCGAGACAATGGTATTGGGCTGAAAAACAAATCCCCGGCCTGCGTTTTCTATTTTCCAATTGAAAAGATTTATTTCGTTGTTGCTATTGTTTGAAATCTCTAAATACCCTACTTTGTCTGCCACAGTGATACTCGATTCCACTACTCTCACTTTGAGCCGGCTGACCGAAAAAATATCTCCGGACCTGGCGCTAAGCACTACCGTATAATCCCCGGGATATTTGTAAGAATGACTGACTAAGGGTCCAACTCCCACATTACCATCGCCAAAAGACCAGCCCAATTCGAGACCGGCACCGGTGGTATTCTTTTTTATTGCGGCTTGAAACCAAATCGGGCTGCCGGGAGCAGTAGTCCGATCCTGTCCAGCAACAATTTCTAATTTGGAATTTAAAGAAGAGACTTTGTCGGTACTGCCGCTGCCTATATATTGTGTAGAGGCGGATTTGGAAGTGTCTAAAGCCCCCAAAACCTCTCCGAAAGTATTTTGGCTGCTATTTTGAGAAGCACCCGAAGAAACCGTTATCTGCTGGCTGGCGCTTAATTCTATCCCCGTATCTCTACCTCTCGCATTTACCGTAATTGTAAAAGCGCCCTCGGCTGAATCTCGATAGTAAAAAGTTTTATTGGCCGTATTTTTGCTCATATAAGTCGTGGCCGGCTGTCCTGAACTGTTTAGAAACTCGCCGCTCCCCGAAGTGGAGAGGAATTGAATATCCATGGTTTCCGGAGTTTGAAAAGAGCTGCCTCCCGAATCTTGAGTTTGAATCGTAATAGCCTCCGAAAGAATGTTCGGTTTTATAGTTTGAGGATCGGTAGTGAACACCACATTCTCAACCTGAGCAAATAAGACACTTGGAAAAATAAAAAATAAAGTTATTGGAAACAGGAGTTTTGGTAAAGCTTTTGCCATAAATTAAGGAGTAGCCCAGTTGGAAGCCAGATATATCAAAACCAAGCTGACGCAAACTATGCCAAGAAACCCCAAAGTAAACTTAAAGAAGGTTTTATCGAAATATCGCATTGACAACATTGTACCAAAGTTTTTGAGCAAACCCAACTTCGCTACCCACTTCGCCCCGACTTCGCTAAAGCTACGCCCGGCAAGCAAGGCTACGCGGGTCAAGAAAGCTTCGCTGGGCAAGCAAAAACCGCCTGCAAAGGCGGTTTTTGCGAGTATCACAAGTACTCTTTTTCTTAGGATTACGGGAATGCAACTTCAGCAGTCCTCCAGTCGATTTCACCCGCCATGAAGGTTGTGCTTTGCGCAGCTCCGCTCGAGTTGGTCCATTGAACCGCCTCGATGCCGACAGCGTACTGACCAGCGGAAACCTTGGTGGTGCCATTAGCCGCACGACCGAAGATCTGGAAGGTTACCGGTATGGTAACTTCAGCGCCTTCAGCCAATGTACAACCATTCGTCAAAGCGCCGGTCGTACAGGTGGTTGGGATAGAGAACGAAGTGGTAGTAGCAGCGCCTCCGACAACACTGTCGTAAGCACCGTTCCTGTACACCTTGAAGCCAGTTGTTGAGCTGGCAAATACCGGTGCGCTGGAAGCTACACCACCCAAGTCAATCGAGCTGCCAAGAGCTTTGATCTTAATGTTGAACGTAGCGGAGAGAGACGAGGTGCTAAACGTGTTAGCAGTATCGCTCTCAGGTACACCGTTTGAAGTGATAGTCTTGGATACCAATGTGACTTCCGGTCCGGCATTTCGTACGCCAGTCTGATAACCGGTAGCGGAACCGCTCTCGGCTA
>CAYQIR010000046.1:0-1668 GCA_964417625.1 uncultured Candidatus Saccharibacteria bacterium | reverse complement strand
ATCACCCTTGCTGTTTTCGGTCGTCAACATAGCTGCCGTGGTAGAAGCTACGAAGTTTGCAACTGTGCCGTTGGCAGATCTTAGATCAGCCTTAACAGTAAAGGTCTTAGTGGTGTTTTTTGGAACCACAACGTCAATGTCACCGAAGACAGCATTAGTATCGGCAGCAGCCATAGTGTCGGAATCGATTTCTGTTGAGCCATCAAAGAGGCTAACGGAAGTCGAAGCGGTCGCTCCGCCTGAACCAGTCTTCCAGATACCGACGTTCATATCGGTGATAGTGACATCATCTTTCTCCGCCTTCACATCGAAGACCAAGAGAGTGACGTCGTCCAATTCGTTATCACCAGAACCCTGAGAAGCGATAATTTCTCGCTTGATAGGGCTAGAGCTGTTGAGAGATAATGTCAAGGTTGCAGAGTCACTAAGAGTAGCTGATATAGTCGGGATTTTAGCGACAGAGTTGGTTCCGGCGTACTGATCAATACCGGCTCCATCTACACCACGAACGGCATTCGCGCCAGTTCCAGCGAGAGAGATCTGATAAGTTTCAGTTGTTGTGTTGTCATAATCAGCTGAATCGATAGATTCATAAAGATCAGCCTTGATAACTATCTGCTTCTTTGTGTCTTTGGGAACAATTAAATTGAAGCCAGTGATGGTAACAAAGTAATCACTCCCATCTTTAACAACCGTTGAGGAATTGAGGTCTATAGAAGCGAGCACGTTGCCTCCTTCGGTTACATACAATTTCTTGTATATAGCATTGTAGAACTTTGTGTCTGAACCTCCAGTAACCTGATCAAGGTCAAGTTTTATCCTCTGAATAGCGATGTCAGAAGTTTTGGCTTTTACATCGAAGCCCAAGATCGCTACCATAGTGTCTCCTTCGTACACAGTAGAAGCAACTCCGGAGTTATTTTGGTCAACAGAGAAAGTACCTTCTACTCCAGGAGTAGTGATGCCGGTGCCTGTACCAGGAGTTGTTCCTGGGGTTGTACCAGGAGTGGTTCCAGGAACAGTTGCCGTTGAGTTTACTTTAGCTCGAGTGATCGGACCAAAGTAACCGACAGCCGGAGAAATTCCAGCCGATGCCTGGTAAGCACCCAAAGCTGACTTTGTCAGGTTTCCAAAATACCCAAACGCTACGCCGGCTGGCATAGTGAGGAATCCTTTGGATACCAAGAACTGTTGAAGAGATGTGACCTCCGCGCCAGTTGAACCAACTGTAAGGTCGGTAGTAAACATCATGCTGGCTCCGCCAGTAACTGCGCCTCCGGCAATTTGTGCCTGAAGTTGAGCAATCTGAGCGAGCAGAGCATTGATCTGAGCGGTAAGCTCAGCAGTAGTTTGAGCGGAAGCAGGAACTGCTACCATGCTCAAGACCATTCCGAGACCTACAACGCCCGCAAACAATTTTGATTTTAACATAATTTTTAATCCATCCGGAACTTCATTTTTATACTAAAATGTTTTATGAAGCGCCAAATGATTTTTAAGTAAATTTTAACGTTTACTTAAATTAATAATTATTAACCTAATAAATTAAATTTAAACTAACTCTATGGCTTCTGTAATCGACAAAAAACCACAGATTTAGTAACAAAGGAATTTTACCGTCTTAATTCAACACTTGCAAAAGCAAATGTGTGGATAAGGCGGGCACTT
>CAYQIR010000045.1:0-7022 GCA_964417625.1 uncultured Candidatus Saccharibacteria bacterium | reverse complement strand
GGTTGGCCAGGAAGTTATCCAATTATGGAGTTTTGTAATTCAGGGTAAGGTAAGGAGGGGGTAGGGGGAGGTTATGAAAAAAGAAGATTAAATCCTAAACCCCCAAAATCACCGGTATCACAATCGGACGTTTGGCTGTTTTTTGAAAGAGGAAATGGGAAACGGCATCCGTAACATTTCCCTTTATGTAGTCAAAGTTAATGGGATTCATTCCCCGGGTCGCTTCCTCTATAGATTTTTTGATGATGAGGCGGGTCTGGCCCAAAAGTTCTTGGGATTCGCGCAAATAAACGAAGCCGCGGGAAATAAGGTCGGGAGATTTGCGGAGTTTGCCGGTTTTCAAATCGATGATAGCGACAATGACAAACATACCGTCATCGGCAAGCATCTTGCGGTCTCGCATCACCACCTCTTGGACGTCAGCAACGGCAAAACCGTCCACCATTACGGGAGACGAAGGTGCGGTTTGTTTCAAGGCAACCAACTTTTCGCCGTGGTCCTGGATTTCGATAATCATGCCGTTGTCTGGGACGATAATATTTTTCTCAGGCATGCCGAGCCCCTGCGCCAATTCTTCGTGGATGCGGAGCATATAGTGATTACCGTGAATCGGAACGAAGAACTTCGGTTTGATATTTTTGTGTAGCCATTCCAGCTCGCCGCGGTTGCCGTGGCCGGTGGAGTGTATATAAACATCGGATGTGCGGTAGTGGATTATCTTTGCTCCGAGTCTGGCCAAGTTGTCTTTGAGCTTTTGGACGGCTCGCTCGTTGCCGGGGATGATTGAAGAAGAGAGTAGCACCGTATCGCGCTTGCCGATCTTCAGGTATTTGTGGCTTTTGTTGGACATGCGCATCAGGGCGGCGAATTCGTCGCCTTGAGCGCCAGTCGCCAAGACTACCACTCTGTCCGGCGGGTAGCTTTCTATTTCTTCTACCGGCACGATGGTTTCTTTATTAACCTTGAGACGGTTCAGGGATTTGGCAATCTCGATATTTTGCTTCATACTCCGGCCCTCCACAACCACTTTTTTACCGTTTCTTTCGGCTGCCTCAATGATGGCGATGATGCGCTCCAACTGGGAAGCAAAGGTTCCGATAATCAACCGACGCTTAGTGTTCCTGATGATCTCTTCCAGGTTTTTATGAACCAGCTTTTCGGGTGTAGAAAATCCCGGGTTATCTACATTAGTGGAATCCATCATTAAAAGCAGTACTTTTTCTTTTTCGAACCTTTTGTATTCATTCTTTTCTCTTTCGGTCGGGATACCGTTCTCGTGCTCAAGCTTGATGTCGCCAGGAGTTACGATTGAGCCGTATGGGGTATCGATGATGATGCCCATCGCATCTGGTATGGTGTGGGTGACTGAGAAAAACTTAACTCGGATCTTACCGAGAGTAATAGTGTCTTCTTTTTCCACCATTTTCATATCCAAGGCTGGCAGGTGGGGGAACTCTTCCTGTCTTTTCTTGATCATGATCGCGGTCAGCTCTCGGGCATAAATCGGAGGGTTGCCGATGCGATCCATGATGTAGGGGATGCCGCCGATGTGGTCCAAGTGCCCATGAGTGATCAACACTCCCCGAATCTTTTCTTTTCTTTCTTCCAAGTATTTGGTGTTGGGCAAAATATAATCTACTCCAGGAGTATCTTCATCTTTAAATTGAAAACCGGCATCCACGACGATTATATCATTGCCTACCTCGATAGCAGTCATGTTTTTGCCAATCTCTTCCACGCCACCGAGCGGAATAATCCTGATATTGTCGCCGACCGGAGGCAGGGAAAGAGTCTCATTGGTTTGCTTAACTTCGGATTTCTGGTTGGTTTCTGCACCAAAGTAGTTATTGGAATTCTGAAATCTCTTACGGGAAAATCCAGAACGACTGCCCCTTTTCGGTGTAGTGGGCTTTGGGTTGGACGAGTGGATATGGGCTCTACCGGCCTGCAGTCTAGATCCTACTATGGTAGTGCTCACATTTCTTGAGTGGAAGCTTCTGATGCGGTTTCGGCCATGCCTATTTGGTTCAGTCATAATTTTGTACGAATGTGTTTTTAATAATCATTTTTTTATTAGTGTTATTCGATCCTATTCGTATTATTCGTGGTAAAAATTTTCCAAACCTTGTCGGTTTCTATGAACCAGTCATTGATATGGATGAACCTTTCGCTCGGAGAAGATACATCTTTCAGGGAAATGTTTTTTACTTGAGGCGCTTTGACATATAATAAGTTTGGCGAGAAGAGGAATATAGCCGGCGTATCTTTTTTGATTTCGGATACGGCTATTTCACGGTTGCTCCGGCCGTCTGTCTCGGCAATGCCTTTTTGGATGTCTTCAAGCATTTTATCCACAGTGATGTTAGCATAAAGCGAAATATTTAGTCCCGGGTCAATCCGACTGGATGAGTGCCAAAACGGATAAAGGTCGTTGCTCTCGCTGATCACTTCGCCGAAAAGCAGGGCGTCGTATTTGCGCCCGCGGATAATGTTTTGGCTCAAGTCTCCGGCCTCAAATACTTTAATCTCTATTTGAGCCCCCAGCTTTTCCCAAGTTTCTTTCAAGATTTCCGCGGTTTTTTTCAGTTCCGGCGCATCCGAAGTGGTAATATTAAATTTGAAAATAGCAGTGCCGGTTTTGGATTTTTTTTCCAGAATGCCGTTTTCGTTCTCTTTCCAGCCGTTTGCGAGAAGCGTTTGTTTGGCTTCAGCCAAGTCTGTTTCCACCGCATCAACTGCAACATCGGCCGGAGTCGGTCCATCCAGCTTCCGGCCAAAACCGGACAAGACTTCCTCCAGAATTCTTTTTTTTGGGGCGGTCTTATCCAGAGCCTCCCTTATTTCCTGATTTAAAAATACCGGCGCGGTATTTTGGTTCAGGAACACGCCGAATACTCTCGGCAGGGAAATATTATCCACGATGTTTGCATTGCCGCCAAAGCGCTTCCCGGCAGCCGGGCTGATGTTGGCCATGCTCTCTATGCCATCCGCTTGGTAAGCTTTGAGAAGCTCGGATTCGTTCTGGAAAAATTTAAAAATAATGGATTTTATTTTCGGCCAGCCGAGAGAGTATTTTTTAAAGGCGGCCAGAGCAATGCTCGTCGGGATACCCCCGGAATTCCTCTCTATCTTGTCTATTTTATAGGGTCCGGATCCTACGGGATTGATGTTGAATTCGCTAAAAGGGAACTCTTCCGAAGTGGCGTTTTCCCAGATGTGTTTCGGCAAAATACCGACGGTTAAGGTTTCCAGGAAAGGGGCGTAAGGCTTGGCTAACGTAAATTTAACCTCATTATCGCTTATTTTTTCCGCCAGAATCCCTTCCCAAGAGGCTTTTTTGGGGCTTTTGATGATCGGGTCCAAGATTTTGGTAACGGTGAAAATAACATCATCAGCCGTCACTTTTTGGCCGTCATGGAAAAAAGCATTGTTCCGAATTATAAAATTATAAACAGTGCCGTTTTCTTTTACTTCATAAGAGTCGGCCAGGTCTGCAACGAAGGAGCCGTTTTCCGCAGGTTTTAACAATCCAGAATATATGAGAGAAGACAGATCTTTGTCGGTATCGGAGATGGCGAGGATAGGGTTCACAAATCGGGGCGAACCGACTACGCCTTCTACGAAACTCCCGCCAAAACTCGGCACTTCGACTAAAAACGAATTGTTGACTCTCGCCAAAAGCGTCAAACTGCTCCCGATGCAGACTATGGCCACAAAAAAGAAAACCATCTTCTCGGCCGGCCGCATTTTGCTTATCACTTTTTCAACCTTTAGCACAAGATTGAAGTGGCGAAAATTTACAAACAACGCATCAAAAAATGTTGCTATTTTGTTTTTAGGTTTCATCCGGTTAGTGAAAAATGGCATTGCTTTTTTGAAAAGCCATTATTTTATATCTTAAACTTGTAATCATGTTAACATCAATATTCTTATTTAAACTCAAATGAAAAAGCTTTTCTATGCCATTTTCTCCTACCGGATTCATTGAATATTAGATGAGCGCGAAGCTCTAGTATATCAAATTTAATAGAGTGGAGGCAACAAAGAGGCAAGCAACGCCGATGGTAATCCGGAAAATCCAAAGTTCCGGCCCGCGCCTTGTCTTAACTGCGCCGTCCAAACCGCTTCCGCCAAAAGCGCTACCTAAAGCGCCTTCAGAGTGCTGAAGGAGGATTAAGGCGCCCAAGAGAACAGCTAGAGCTATTTGAATATAGGACAACATGCGTTATTGGAAATCAGTATAACACACCCGCTGATTCTTGCAAATTTTCCTTTTCCTCAAATTTTTTTTCTTTGCCTAACCCCCTAAATCCCCCTTAACTTAAGGGGGAATTTTTGGATACTTCGCCTAATTTTAATAACTCATCCCTAACCCTTCTCTTATTGCAATAAAAGGGAATCAAACAAAAAATAAAATTACAGTAAAACATACGACCGTGACAGACACTGTAATTTGTAATTGACCAAAAATGCGCGACCGCGCAAATCTGTATAATTTAATAAAAATTAAATAATTATTAAACCAAATACGTAAAATTTGTCAAATTTGATTTAGGCAGAAAAACTACTATAATAACCCCCTTAATCCCCCTTACTTTAAGGGGGAGATCCGAATCCCTCTCTTGCCTGCCCGGCAGAGCTTTAGCGGAGTCGGGTTGTAAGAGAGGGTTGGGGGTAAGTTATTAGAGTAATAGTTATCAAAAATATGAAAAAGAAGACTAAAGCTGGCAAAAAACACGATAGAAAAGCTCCCACTTCGTCCCGAAAAACATCGGGACTTCGCGGGACAGGTAAAGTCACTCCTTTGAATGATAGGATAATTCTAAAACCACTCTCGGCGGAGGAGGCCTCCACTACCGCTTCGGGCATCATTATTCCTGACACGGTCAGCAAAGAAAAACCCGAACAGGGCACGGTAATTGCGGTTGGCGATGGCAGATGGGAAGACGGCAAGCGGGTGCCACTCTCGGTCAAGGTGGGTGATAAAGTGGTCTTTTCTCGATACGGTTATGACGAGGTAAAGTTGGACGGAGTTGAGTACTACATTCTCAAAGAAGAGAACATATTAGCAATTATTAGAAATTAATTTTCAATTTCCAATTTAGAATTTTCAATAAATGAATTAATGTAGAAATTTTCAATGAAAATTAAAACATTGGAAATTTAATGCAAAATTGAAAATTAAAAATTGAAAATTTTACGAATAACATGAGTAAAGTGATACTATTTAATGAAGAAGCAAGGAAGGCATTGAAACGCGGAGTGGATGCGGTGGCTAACGTGGTCAAAGTTACTATCGGCCCGCGGGGCAGAAATGTAGTTTTGGATAAGAGTTACGGCGCACCGACTATCACGAACGACGGCGTTTCCATTGCCAAAGAAATAACGCTCCGCGACAAATTTGAAAATATGGGCGCTGAGATTATAAAGGAAGTTGCTAACAAAACCAATGATGTCGCCGGCGACGGTACTACCACCTCGGTTATCTTGGCTCAAGCTATTATCGGAGAGGGAATGAAGCATGCCGCTATGGGGGTGAACGCTATGAGCTTGCGCGCCGGCATTGAAGAGGCTTCAGGCAAAGCGGTGGCGGTCCTCGGAGCTATCGCCAAGCCGATAAAAAATAAAGAAGAAATCAGGCAAGTAGCGAGCATTTCATCGGAATCGGAAGAGGTGGGCGCAATCATTGCCGAAACGATTGACAAAGTGGGCAAAGACGGCGTGGTTACGGTGGAAGAATCGCAGACTTTCGGGGTGGACTCAGAAGTAGTTGAAGGATTGGAAATAGACAAAGGCTACGTTTCGCCTTATCTCATAACCAATACGGAAAGAATGGAAGCCGAATACCGCGACGTACCGATACTTTTGACCGACAAGAAAATTTCATTGATAAAAGATATTTTGCCATTGCTCGAGTCATTGGCTCAAAGCGGCAAAAAGGAATTGGTAATCATTGCCGATGATGTGGATGGGGAGGCACTCTCTACATTTATCGTCAACAAGTTGCGGGGCGGATTTTCGGTGCTTGCCATCAAAGCGCCGGGCTATGGCGACAGGAAGAAGGATATGCTTGAAGATATTGCTGTCACCGTGGGCGGAAAAGTTATTTCCGAAGAACTGGGCTTGAAATTGGAAACAACAACGGCTGATATGTTAGGCAAAGCTTCCAAAGTGGTATCTAGAAAAGACAGCACCATCATCGTCGGGGGCAAGGGCGGACATGGCTCAATCCAAAACCGCATCAAAGCTCTCAAGAAACAAAAAGAAACTTTGGATTCAAAATATGATAAAGAAAAAGTGGACGAACGCATCGCCAAGCTTTCCGGCGGAGTAGCGGTCATCAAAGTTGGCGCAGCGACCGAAACTGAAATGAAATATTTGAAATTAAAAATTGAAGATGCGGTCGCGGCGACCAAAGCGGCGATTGCCGAGGGAATCGTCGCTGGCGGAGGCAGCGCTCTCATTAGAGTCATTAAAAAAATAAAAAGCGAAAAGGCAAGGGAATTTGCGACCCCGGAAAGCGCTCTCGGCTACGATATTGTTTTGCGCTCGCTCGAAGCGCCTCTCGGCCAGATTGTCCTAAACACCGGCAATGCCGACGGTTCGGTGGCGGTGGAAAAAATCATGAATTCCGATAAAGAAAACGCCGGCTTCAACGCTCTGACCGAACAATTCAGCGACGACCTTATCAAAGACGGCATTATTGACCCGGTCAAAGTGACTCGCTCCGCGTTGCAAAACGCCGCTTCGGCCGCTGCGATACTCCTCACTACTGAGGCCGCTATCACCGATGAGCCGGAACCAAAAGGGAAGCCGAACATGAGCGGGGGAGAAATGGGAGGCATGGATTATTAAATTTTAAATCTTAAATCTCTCAAACCTAACCCCCTTAATCCCCCTTACTTTAAGGGGGAAACCGCGCGACAAATTCTATGTCTATAGCTGAATAATAAATAGCAGTCACCTCCTCCTTAAAGTACCCTGAATTACGAAACTCCCTTTGGTACTAATTTTGGTATAAA
>CAYQIR010000044.1:0-7165 GCA_964417625.1 uncultured Candidatus Saccharibacteria bacterium | reverse complement strand
TTGACAACAATATTTCATTATCAGAATCTGTTCGGATTCGGGGGTCTGCGTAGGCTTCACCTCCATTCGCAATTATACACCCAAATAAATTAAAAGTCAAGCAAAAATAGCAAAAACACCTAAAAATAAGGAGATTTTGTTCCACAACCCTCTCTCTTGTTGCAAGAGAGGGTAGGGTGAGTTATTACCTCGCAAACTCTATCGTTCTAGATTCTCTGATTACCACAACTCTAATTTCACCAGGATATTTGAGTTCGTTTTCGATGCGGACGGCGATGTCGCGGGCCATTTCTTTGGCCTCTAGGTCATTGATCTGGGAAGGAGTGACGAAAACGCGGAGTTCCCGGCCAGCTTGAAGGGCGTAGGCCTTTTCTATGCCGGGGAGGGAAGTGGCGATCGCTTCAAGATCGCCAAGGCGCTTCAGATAATTTTCAACACTATCGCGTCTGGCTCCCGGACGTGCACCGGAAATTGCATCAGCGGACTGGACAATGTAAGACTCAAGAGTGGAATAAGGGTATTCGCCATGATGAGCCTCCATGGCTCGTATTATTTTTTCATCGGCACCGAATTTTTGCAGAATTCTGCGGCCGATCTCAACATGAGTGCCGGCGATTTCATGGTCTACCGCTTTGCCGATGTCGTGAAGTAGGGCGCCGGCTTTGGCTATACTTGGATTAGCGCCGATTTCGGTCGCGAGCATTCCTGCAATATGGGACATTTCAATGGAATGCTGCAATACGTTTTGGCCGTAAGAAGTGCGGAAGTGCAGACGGCCCAAGATGCTTACGATACGCGGGTCCAAGTTGAAGACGCCGCACTCATAGGCGGCGGCTTCGCCCCTTTCTTTCATTATTTTGTTTATTTCCTGTTTGGCTTTTTCAACCATTTCTTCTATTTTTGCCGGCTGGATGCGCCCGTCTTGAATCAAATTTTCCAAAGCCACTCTGGCTATCTGCCGGCGGACCGAATCGTAAGAGGAAATAGTGATAAGCCCCGGAGTATCATCCACAATAACTTCCACACCGGAGACTCTTTCAAAAGCTTTGATGTTCCGACCCTCTTTGCCGATGATTTTGCCTTTAATTTCGTCGGAAGGAATGGCGACCGTAGTTGAAAACACTTCCGATGAAACTGAATTGGCGAGCCTCTGGATGGTGGTGGTCAAAATTTCTTTGGCCTTTGACTCTATTTTCTCGGTGCCGCTGTTCTCCAACTTTTGGAGCCTCACCATCATATCTTCCTCAAATTTATTCTCGATTTCTTTAAGCAATGCGTTCTTGGCGTCCTCCTCCGAGAGACCGGATATTTTTTGGAGTTCGTTATATTTTTCTTTTTCCAATATCTCCGCCTTTTCCCTGATGACTTTTATCTCCGAAACTTTCTCCTTAACTTGCTCGATTTCCTTATCGATATCGACTTGGCGCTTATCCAAAAACTCCTCCTTTTTGATAAGACGGTCTTCGGTCTTTTTTACTTTTTCTTCCCTTTCCTTAAACTCCTCTCGTTTTTCTTTGGCTGTCTCCTCGGCTTTGGCTGTCGCTTCTTCGATTATCTTCTTGGCCTCCTCTCTGGCGTGGAGCTCCATCTGCTTGATGCGGAGCTCTACCGAACCGCGCTGACCCAAGGAAATAATCCAACGCAGGAAATACCCGAACCCGATACCGACGAGGGACGCGAGTCCCGCGAGCAACACCGCTAATTTTAATGACATTGTATTGTGCTGTAATTCCGCTTTATTTTATAGCGGCGAGAGATTCTAACTTCACTTTATTGGAAAACAAAGACATTTTTGATTTTGGGCAGTTAATCCTTCGCGGTAAACCTTTACGAAATTACTTGATTTAATAGTAATGCCAATAATATACACCTCTTTTGTCAAAAGGGCAATCCCTAACCTCTTCCCATTCCCTTCCCCTTAAATTAAGGGGAAGGGTTAGGGATGGAGTTAGTTACAAAATTTTATCCACGATACCGTATTTTTTGGCTTCGTCGGCGGACATAAAGAAGTCGCGGTCAACGTCTTGCTCTATTTTTGAGAGAGGCTGGCCGGTGTGGTCGGCGAGCATTTTGTTCAAGCTTTCTTTGATCTTTAAGATGTGTTTGGCGGTGATGGCGATATCGGTAGCTTGGCCTTCGGCGCCGCCAATCGGCTGGTGGATCATCACCTCGGCGTTTTTACGGATGAATCTTTTGCTTTTGGTGCCGGCGGAGAGGACTAGAGCGGCGCCCGAGGCGGCAATGCCGACGCAGTAAGTGGCCACATCGGGCTTAATAAATTTCATCGTATCTATGATGGCCAAAGTGGAAGTGACTGAACCGCCGGGGGAGTTGATATAAATGGAGATCTCTTTTTTCGGGTCTTCAGATTGGAGGAAAAGCAGTTGGGCGATAATGAGGTTGGCCATCGTGTCTTCTATCACTCCGCCCAAAAATATAATGCGGTCTTTCAAAAGCCTTGAATAGATGTCGTAAGCCCGCTCGCCTTGATGGGTCTTTTCAATGACTGTGGGAACCAAAATTGAATTTTTTATCATATTTTTGTTCATTTATTTATTAGACAGGCATGATAGCACAGATTTTAAATTCAAGGTATAGTTATGGATTATGGAATTCGTCTCGGTCAAACTTATCGTGACAGTGATAATCCTGGTATTTTTCCTGGTGTATTGGATGTATGATTTCGTTATGCTCTATCACCTGACTCGCTTTGGAATAGGGACCCAGCCCAAAAAATTGGCGGCAGTCTTTCTGTTGGGCTCGATAGTCCTGGTGATTATCTCAGCCGCTCTTTTTGCCAATCTTCACACCGCTTCAGTCAAAACAAGACTCCAAAATTTCGGGACGGGATTACTCGGTCAGTTTTCTTATAAACAATGAAATCGATTCTTTCCATATTTACAGAGTCCAATAATTCTTTCGACGGGCAGGAAAACGGGGAGCGGGTGGTTTTGCTTTTACGCCGGCATCCATTTTTCGTCCTGCTCAGACTGTCGTTTTTTGTGCTGCTCATTTTAATACCGGCGGCTGTTTACACCCTGTTTTACCGGATGCTCGCGGCCTTTGACTTGTTTGACATGTTCTTTTTCTTGTCCAGCGTCTGGTGCCTCCTGATTTGGACCGCCATTTTCTATTCTCTCACCATGTACACTTTGGATTCTTGGATAGTGACGGATCGCCGGGTAATCAACAGCACCCAAAACGGATTTTTCAACAGGACGGTCTCGGAACTGCACCTTTCCCGCATTCAGGATATATCGGTCAATACTACCGGCGTCATTCATACGTTTTTAAAGTTCGGCAACCTGTATATCCAAACCGCCGGGGTGGAGGAGCGGTTTGTTTTTATGCAAATCCCGAATCCGGACGAAGTGAAGGATAAGATAGTCAAATTGACGGACACGCATCATCCGCAACACCCTTAATTAAACTTGGAGGATTTTGAAAATCTCGGCGTTTTGCAGGACGGTCGCTACATAGATGCGGGCGCTAGTCTCGGAGGCTTCGGGATAATGTTTTAAGACTTCCTTGACTTCATTTTCCAAAACCTCTTTATTGGGTTCAATCTTTTCTTTTTCGGCTATTTGGTTGAATATGAGCTGGATCTTGGCCTTCTTTTCAGAACTTTCCCTGAGTTCTTTTTTCAAATCACTCTCTGTTTTTTTGATATACGAAAGATAATCTTCCCAAGCCGACGCTTCGGTCGGCTCCCCGACTCCTTGGCGTCGGGGTTTGCCGCCCATCCGCGCCACATCGTCTTTTATTTGGGCCAGCGCCTTTTCGGTCTCGCTCTCTACGAGGATTTCCGGCAAATCGATTTTGACGTTTCGGTGCAGTTCTTCCAGCACCGACGCTCTTTTTTTGTCTGCATTTTTGAGCTCTTTTTCTTTCACTATATTTTCTTTTATTTTTGCCTTGAGCTCGGCCAGATTTTCAAAATTGCCGGCAGATTTGGCGAGTGCATCGTCAAGAGCGGGCAAGTCTTCATCTTTGATTTCCGAATGGTTGTGCTCCTTATCTTCCGGATTATCTTTGTGATAATCAAAATGGGCTTTGTTTTTTCTGATCTGCAGAAGCACATCCTCGACTTCCTTCTCAGTTGCTCCGCTGTCATTTTTATCCACCTTCACTAAAGCTACGGCGGATCTCGCTAACGCTCGATAATCCGGCAATTCAAACGTCGGCAACACGGCAAAAATCGCTTTGAACTCGGTCGGGTTGCCGATGGCCAGTTTGGTTATGGATATTTTGGGCCGGCCGATTATATCAAGTTTTTCCTGCTCTATGATTTTGGGAAAATGTTCTTTGAGCAGGATATCGGTCGCTTCTTCCAAAATCCGGCTCTCGCCGACTTTTTGGATAACGATATTTTCCGGAATATGGCCTTTGCGGAAACCGTCAACTTCGATAGATAGGCTCAGCATCTCAACCGCTTTTTTTCTGGCGCTAATCAAAAAACCGGCCGGCAAGCTTGCTTCAATTTCTATCTCCGATTTCGGCAACCTCTTTATTTTAACGTCGTATGACACTGCAGCAGTCTAAATTAAACTGACTGAAAAATCAAGATTTTTTGTTATGAAATTTTTTGTGAATGTCGCGGAGGTGGCGGTCGGTGACATGGGTATAGATCTGGGTAGTGCCGATATTGGCATGTCCCAAGAGGGCTTGGACAGAGCGCAAGTCGGCGCCGTTGCTAAGCAAGTCGGTGGCGAAGCAATGGCGGATGGTGTGGGGGGTAACCTTTTTAGAAATACCGGCAACAATGGCATAATGCTTTACAATTCTCTCTATTGATCGGCGGGTAATGGCTAAACTCTTGCCCCTCTTCTCTTGCGCCCTGCTGTTTTTAGAAAGCTGGACAAAAAGGGCGTCATCCAAATCTTTTCTCTTGGTTAAGTATTCCCGCAGAACTTTTTTGGCATAGTCGGATATAAAAACTACGCGCACCTTTTTTCCCTTACCAATGATTGAAAGTTCGTCAGTAGACAAATCAATGTCGCGAGTGAGGGAACAGAGCTCGGAAACTCGAAGTCCGGTAGAAAAAAGCAATTCCAAAATGGCCTTATCACGCAATTCATCGAGTCCGCCGCCCTTTGGCGCGTTTAATAATCTCTTTAATTCAGTGTCAGTTATTAAATCCAGAGATCTTTCCGGAGTCTTGGCGAGCTCGATTCTCTCTGAAGGAAGGGATTTTACTTCCTGCCGGGTCAAATATTTCAAAAAGGCGCGAATGGCAATCAAATAATAATTTTGAGTTTTTTTGGACATGGTTTCGCCGGTTTTTCTATTATTTCCAGTCACTTGCCGATTGAGCCAAAGGCGAAATTCTCGCACGACATTGTCTGTAATATCAACAGGCTTTGTCACCTTTGTCTGTTCCAAAAACACCGAAAGATAATGGTCGTAATTTTCCACGGTTTTTAGCGCTCGGCCCTTCTCAATCTCCACGTATTCCAGAAACTGCCTTTTGAGTTGGTGTAAGTCTTGTGCCATATCCCAATTATATCAAAAATATTGTGCGACGTTTGAGCTTGCCAAGGATGACCCTTGAAGAATTTTGCTTGCCCAGCAAAGCTTTAGCGAAGTTAGGCCCCCAAGGGTCATCCTTAAATTTCCGACCCCATCCGGAGAGGCAATTTGCAAAAAAATGCGGCTCGTGCTATCCTTAAAAGGTGGTTTTTAGAAGTTTTCGCAGTTTTTCGTAGTATTTCGCATAATTTTCGTATATGCTTACCAAGAACAAAAAGCAAAGAATCATAAATGATGTCAAAGTTCATGATAAAGACACCGGTAGCCCGGAGGTCCAAATCGCCGTACTTTCACGCCGGATTGACGATTTGACTGCGCATCTTAAGAAAAATAAAAAAGACAAGCACTCTCGTCGCGGGCTTTTGGGGTTGGTGGCCGACCGCAAAGCTCACATGAAGTATTTGGAAAAGAAAAATGCTAAGAGGTATAATAGTATTGTTAAGAAGCTGGGATTAAAGAAAGCTTCTTAATATTTTAATTTTAATTTATGGCCGTTATCAAACATGTTGGACAGCGAGTCGGGATTTTTATTGATACGCAAAATTTATATCACAGCGCCAAGAATATTTACAAAGCCAAAGTAAACTTCGGCCAAGTGGTTAAGGAAGGCTTGGCTGGCAGGTCTCTCACTCGGGCTATTGCTTACGTTATAACCACTGAAACTGGCGAAGAAAAAAGTTTTTTTGAAGCACTGGAGAAAATCGGTATTGAAACTAAGACCAAAAATCTGCAGGTCTTCGCCGGCGGAGCCAAGAAAGGAGATTGGGATGTGGGGCTCGCGGTTGACGCAATCAAGCTTGCTCCCAAACTGGACGCGGTTATCTTGATCACCGGGGATGGCGACTACGTGCCGCTGGTTGAATATTTAAAAAATCAGGGCTGCCAGGTAGAGGTCGCTTCTTTCGGCAAGTCCACTTCGGCCCGGCTGATTGAAGCAGCCGATGACTTCATCGACCTCGACCAAAATCCGCGAAAATATTTGCTCGGCGGCTCTCGCACCCGCGGCCGCAATGAAATCTAAATTCTCTATTCCCAAAAATTATTTCTATCCGGTTTTATCTTTGATATAATTAAAATAGTTTTTAGTTTATAGATGTTAGATTTTAGTTACTTTGATTTTTTAGTACTAATATCTAACTACTAATATCTAACTACTATTCTAATGCATGTAGAAGATTTACAAATAAAAAATTTCATAATTGACGCCGGCCTGATCTCCCAATCGGAAGCCGAAGATGCCGAGAAGGAAGCTAAGTCCAAAAAGAAGCCGATTTCCGATGTGCTTGTCTCCAAAGGCAAGTTTTCAGACGATGATATCCGCCGGATCCAAGCCTACATCCTCGGCATTCCGTTCATAAACCTCAAAGGCCAGACTCTGAACCGCGACATCCTCAACCTTATCCCTGAGCCGATTGCCCGCAAGCACAATATTATTGCGTTTGAGAAAAAGAACGATGCCTTGGAGGTGGCAATGCTTGATACCGACGACTTGCAGGCCATAAACTCAATCAAGAAAAAGGTGGGGCTCAAAATCTTGCCCCGCCTGACCGATGCGGAGTCGGTGCGCAGTATTTTGCTTCAATACCAAAAAAATCTCCAGGATGATTTCGGCGATATCATTAAAAACGAGTCCGAC
>CAYQIR010000043.1:0-7186 GCA_964417625.1 uncultured Candidatus Saccharibacteria bacterium | reverse complement strand
CCGGTAAAGGAAACCCCGTACGCAGCGGAGCGGAGTGCGGGGAGGAGGTCATTTTTTATCCTAGCCCCTCACCTTCGCAAGGTGAGGGGCAGTTTTCCGTAAGGAAAACGGGGTGGGGTCGATATTCAAACAATCTTCAAAAATATTTTTTGGGATTTTAGAGCAGACTCAATTTGAGATTGATGCATGAAAATTTCGTTGCGGAAAACCGGACTGCAGTTTATTTTAAGGTTATCCCCTTTTATCTCTAACATTTCTTTTTTTAATTCCAAACCGGTTTCTTTTTTTATCACTTCAAGAATTATTGACAATTTGGTGTCATTGTCTTTTTCGAACTTTAAAAACTTCTGGAAAAAGTTGCTAATTACATTCATATTTTTTAAAAATTTTCGCAGCCTTTCGTATTGTTTCGCCCTCCTTCGCTAAAAGCTTCGGGTGGGCAAGCATGATTTTCGTATTATCTATTCATCGGCATTACTATATATAAGAAGCTTTTATCCGAAGCGCCACTAATTACAAGCGGCTTGCCTGGCCCCCCGAAGCTTAAAACCAGATTGTCAGAAGTGATGGACTGCATGCAATCCACTATATACTTACTATTGAAGTTTAACTCAATATCGTCTCCGGTCACAATCGCTTTTATTGATTCTTTATATTCCCCAACGTCATTGTTTTTGGATTCTATATTGAAGAGTTTGTTTTTCACATCAACTTTCAACTTAACCTGGTTTAAAGCATCGGAAAATATATTTGATGTTTTTATGGAATTAATCAAGTCGTTTTTTAATACGGCAACCGTAGTAACAAATGATTTTGGTATGATTTGTTTATAATCCGGAAATGACCCGTCAACCAAACGGGACACCAAATACAACCCGTTGGCCATAAAGGCCGCCTGGTTTTTTTCAAAAGCGATCTCTGTGTCCCCGATATAATCCTCAAAAAGCTTTATGATTTCCGAAACATTTCTGTAGGGTATGAGGGTTTGGGGAAAGTCGGCCGGTATTTTGGTATTGACTTTTTTCTCGGCCAATCGGAATGAGTCGGTAGAAACAAAAACCAAACTGTTGTCGTTATTAAAAATGAATACGCTGCCTAATTCCGGCTTAATATTGGAATTAGAGGCGCTGTACCAGACCGATTTGAACCCAAGCAGCAGATCTTTGATGTTTATTTTTATAAATTTAGGATTTTCCAATTTCGGAATACTCGGGAAATCTTCATGCGGCATGCATTTTATAACAGCCGAGTTTTTATTCGAGGATATTTTCAGGTTATTATCTTTTGACTCAAAAATTAAATTATCTTCTTTGATTGAAGAAATAATACCGAGTAAAACATTCGCCGGAACAGCCAAAGTGCCGGTCTCTACCACCTCAACCTTAATCTCAATTTCCAGCCCTATATCTAAATTGGTTGATTTTATAATTAATTTATTATCACTTTGCGCATCCAAATAAATCGACGCCAAAACCGGCAGAGTTAAATGCTTGCCAGCTAATCGGACCGCTTTCTGAACCGCCTGCTCCATTTTAATTTTATCGCATTCTAGTTTCATATATTTAAAAAATTAAAAAATAATATAATAGTTGTGGATTTGTGGATTACTTTTTTATTCATTCTATTTCAAAGGTTTTTTGGAATAAAGTTTTTAAAAATATGTTGATAAATGTTTTATAATTTTACAACTTCAAAAACTTTTTTTAATTCTCAATCTTTTATAAACACTCACGGCACAATTTATAAACATTTAATTAACAATAACTATCCTATAATTGACCGTATTTCCTGGATTTCTTTTGATAATAAAGTATCCACTTTTATTTCCTTCTTTATTTTTTCGCAGGAATGTATAACGGTGGTGTGATCTCGGCCGCCAAGCTTCTCTCCTATTGACGGATAGGAAATGCTGAAATCTTCCCGAAGAATATACATGATTATCTGTCGAGGCTTTATGATCTCTTTTTTTCTGGTTTTTTCGTATATGGACTCTTCTTCAATTTTATAAAAATCTGATATTATCTTAACCACTTCTTTATAAGACAATAATTTCTTTTGTTTAATGCTGTTTTTTACCAAATCTTTAACCTCATTCAGATTTAAGACTTTATTTTTAGTCTCTGTTTGGCAGACGATTAAATTGATCACCCCTTCCAGATCTCTGATATTGCCTTTTATGGAATCAGCCAGATAATTGATGATTTCCTCGTCTACAAAGAGATTTATACTGGCGCATTTTGATTTTATAATCGCTACCCTGGATTCATGGTCCGGGGCGGGAATATCTATAACCATGCCGGCGGCAAAACGGGACTTAAGCCTATCCTCCAATCCGGAGACAAAGTTCGGGTGCTTATCGCAAGAAAAGATGGTGTGTTTGTTTCCATCCTTCATTATATTAAAAAGATGGAATAACTCCTCCTGGGTTTTTTCTTTGCCGGACAAGAATTGCACGTCGTCCATAATCAACATATCGTATTTGCGGTACGAATCTTTAAATTGGCTCACTCTGTTTGCTTGCACCGAATTCACATAGTCGTTGATGAATTTTTCCGAAGTAAAATAAAACACCTTTTTTGACGGATCTATCGCTTTAACCGCATTGCCGATAGCTTGGATTAAATGGGTTTTGCCGTGACCGGAGTTCCCGTATATAAAGAATGGATTATAAGCCACCCCCAGATTTTTAATAACCGCTTGGGCGGCGGCATGGGCCAATTCATTGAAAGGGCCGACCACAAAAGATTCAAAAGTGTATCTAGGGTTCAGATTATCGTCTTTGTTTACATAAAATTCCGACAAAGGCAGTTCCCTGGTCGGCGACGAGCTTTTGGTCGGTATATATTGGTTTTTGGTGTCACTCTCCTCTTTGATGACATACTCCAGCGCGTGTATTAATTCAGAGGATTCCCTTAAAAATTTCAAAATAAGCTGATGGAACTTTTTTAAAAGCCATTCTTGAACAAAAGTGTTTGGGACTGAGAGATAAATAACCCCATTTTCAAAGCCGGAGATTTTGGTCTCTTTAAACCAGGTCGCAAAATTTGCTTTAGAAACAGAGACTTCGATTTTCAGCAAAACATTGTTCCAGAGTTCCTGAGTATCCATGCTCGCTATTATATATTTAAAAAATTTTTGGGGAACTTGTATTTGTCGGGAAATTGTTTATAATATGTTTATAACAAGTTCAGAACTAAATAAGCAAGCTAATAAAATTTATGTCAATCACATATCAACCCAAAAAAAGAAAAAGAGCCAGAAGCCACGGATTTCTAAAAAGAAGCAGGGGTGTCGGGGGAGCCAAGGTTTTGAAAAGACGCCGTCAAAAGGGCCGTAAGCGGGTCGCAATTTAATTTAATGCTTCCAAAAAACAAAAGAATCCCAAGAGCGTTATTTTCGGCGTTTGGAAGCGGGGGCAAGAATTACAAAAACAACCTTTTTTTATTGAAGGTTGTTTTTACCGGAACCAAGGAGACAAAAGCCTCCTTTTCTGTTTCAAAGAAAGTGTCCAAAAGCGCGGTAGTCAGAAACAGGGCAAGGCGGATGGGTTACAAAGAGCTCCAAAGACATCTTCCCGGCATAAAAGAAGGTATTCTGCTTGGCTTTTCTTTCCTAAAAGCGCCAAAAAGTGGCGCTGAAGTGGCCGAGGGTATAAAATCAATCTTACAAAGTTCTAACTTAACAAAATAAAAAATAAAATGATAGCTTTCCTAAAAACCATTATCTACGTCCCTCTTTATAACATTCTCATTCTTATTTTGAACGTCGATTGGATAGATGTAGGTGTTGCTACCGTTATTCTGACAGTGCTGGTCAAGCTTATCCTCTACCCTGTTTCCAAAAAAGCCACTATCACTCAGGTCAAAATGAAAGAAAAAGAGGGCGAACTCAAACTAATCAAAGAAAAATATAAAGACAAGCAAGAACAGGCGGTGAAAGTGATGGAGTTTTATAAAAACAACAATATCAATCCTTTTTCCAGCATTGTCACCATCTTCATTCAAATCCCAATTATCTATTCTCTGTATTACATATTCTTTAAGTCCGGATTGCCGACCGTAGACACTAGTCTCCTCTACTCTTTCATTAAAGTGCCGGAATCTATATCAATGATATTTCTGGGGTTTTTGGATGTATCGCAAAAAAGCATATTACTGGCCGTTTTAGCCGCAGTCAGTACCTTTTTGCAGATGCATTTTTCAACCCCAAACGCCAAGGCAATGCTCGGCAATCCCGCCTCCGCTCCTGCTACGGCGGGCAAGGAAGATTTTGCTGCAACTATGACCAAGCAGATGAAATACACCATGCCTCTTGTGGTCTTCTTTATATCTTGGAAAATATCGGGCATAATCGCCCTTTATTGGTTTGTGAGCAACCTGTTCGGTATTGCTCAAGACTGGTATGTGAGGAGGCAGATATCACCCCCTAACCCCCTCTTACATTAAGAGGGGGAATCCGAAAAAGCCGAGGATGACCCTTTGGGACCGAGGCAGTTCAAGGGTCATCCTCGGCTTTTTATTCCTCTATCCGTAACATCCACAAATAGCCGTCTATTTTATTGCGGAAAATAAGATGAGTCTCGTCCGGCGAGAGCGCGAGATCCACCGCGTCTATTTTTTGGCCGGATTCTTCAGCTAAATCCATAAGGTTGTAATAAATATCATTGATCGGATCTATTTTTTTGATAGAATCTTCCATTTCAACTAATCCTTGATACCAAACATCCGGATAGTTTCCGCTCGGTATTTCGTTTGGTATGGCGCAATAAAGAGTCGGATTTTTATCTTTTAATTGAAGGCATTTTTCCGCCAAAGTGCCGGTTTCCGAAGATATGCCTGCTGCGTTGACATCCATTTTTTTTAAAACTTTACTTACGGTGTCAAACGAATATCTGTAGCTCAAAGCCGCAAAGCTCCCTTTGGTCTGCATTGTTATAAGGTTCCCTGAAACCCATTTTGGCAGCCATTCGGTTAAGGGGTGTGTGATTAATAAGCTGGCGCCCGTGCCATCGGGATTTGCGGTGTACCACTCCGAACGCGAACCGCTGATTGTGTAATAAAATATTTTAGCGCCGTCCGGTTTGACGGCGATTTCTTTAATGCCGGTTGGCAGTTTGGCGATGGTGGTACTGAACGGAGTTAGGCTCTCGCTTGCAGAACTGGTTGCATTCTTGTTTAGTTTTACAAAACTGGTTTCTACCACTTCGCTTTCCGGCACAATAGTTTGAGCCAAAAATCCGGAGCCGTTCGGCAGCCAAAAAGACCTGATTATTTTAGGGATGGTGGTATTGGTCAATCTTTGCAACGCGGCTGATTTTGAGGTTGCTTCGTAAACATTGCCGGTGCCTTTTTCTACAAATCTCACTACGCTCGTGGTGCCAATATTGAAAATGACGGCGCCGGACACCGGCTCTCCCGAAAGTTTGCGGAGTCTGGGTACCGGCTGGTTTTCCGTTCCGATTACCGGCTTAGTATCGGGCGGGTTTTCCGAGATATTTGTCGGGGGTTCGGTCGTACCGGTATCGTCGCTATTGCCGAAAGGCAGGAAATTTCTCAATGAGAATCCTCCTACTCCCCCGCTCTCACTCTGTGGTTTGGAGAAGAAAATAAAGAACACGGCCACGCCGACCACTGCAATTATCCCTATAATCAATAATATTTTCTTACTCATTTTATTTTATTCAAATACAACATGCCAATGATTATCTTCTTTTAGAAAAGTTGCATTCCTATTGCCGACTTTACTTGTATAAAGGGTTCCCACCCCAGGTATTGTTTGTGGTGCTGAAACTTGGTTTTTTAATATATAACTATCCAAATTTGGATCAAATCGCAAGTCTATAGGTGGCTGGTTGGGGCCATGTGATTTGTGGCCGCCTTCGGTGCCGCCAGTAATTGTTACGTTACAGCTGTCACCACATGTTTTTTTGAGATCAACGACGCCTCTGAAAGTTATATCTGTCATACCGACCAAATTAGTGCAGCCAGTGGTTCCACTACTCGCGCAAGGGCCAGCATTAACTTTCACTCCGTATTTATCTTCCAATTCCTTCCTCATTGCATTATTTATGGCTATCTGGGCCGGAGTTAAATCGTACCCAGGTAACACTTTTCCTGTGCCAGCCGATAGTTCTCCGCCAAGTGTCCCTTTGGCCGGAGCGGCTACCGTGATCGGCTCTATATACAATCTGAGCTCCAGGAGTTTCGGATTGATGGTGTTGAGTATCAGCCAAGCGGAAATAACCAATACTAACCCGTAAAGGGCGTTTTTTATTCTTTCTTTGCCATCGGTTTTCTTTTGGATGGCATCGGTAGAAATGTATTGGAAACCGCCGATCACAATCATCAGCACCGCGAAGACTGCCGATAAACCTATCGCCAGCTTAAACACTCCCGGCAAATACTTTTCCAAAGTGGTTTTACAGTCTGTACCCGTGCAGTTCTCAACATTAGTGGTGCCTGGCAATGGCGCTAAAACGGTATATTCGTATTTAGTTTGGGCCGAAACTTTAATGGCAAACAAACTTGGAATGACCAAAATGGCCAATATTGTCAGTATTCCTGCTCCTGAAATTATTCTTTTAATTTTCAATCTTTCCATTTTTCAATCTTTTAATTATTTTTTAAACCTTACCACTAAGTTGCTGTCAGCTTGTTGCAATACCCTATTCAAGTTCTCAACTCTTAAAGAAAGATTTGACTGCCCCGCCTCCCCTTCCGGTTTTTTGAAAATAGCGGTTCTGGAATTTGTTAACTCAGGCACTAAGCGGCCGTTGAGCCGCCACTCGTATTTTAAATTGGCAAAATTTTCTTTGGAAAGATGGTATGGCGCCGCCAAAATCTGGACCTCGTCGGTTTTTAAATCAAAAACGCCGGAAAGAGTTCTGTCAAAAATCTGCCCGTAGTACGGGTCATTCTCATAAAATACTATTTGCGGGTCGGTCGGTGCGATATCAATAAAACTTTGAGCCACCATGTTGTTAACGGGGTCGGTTACCAACACTTCTATTTCTTCCGTCCTGCCGAGCAAAGAACCATTAAGAATCAGAGTGTTTTTGCCGTAACCGGACTGGTTTTGATAACCTTCCACTCGGTTTGACCACTCGTAAATCAAGTTTTGAGGGGAAACACGCCTGCCGTTTTTGACAAATTCCGGCATGGCCACGATTTTTAACACACCCTGCCTG
>CAYQIR010000042.1:0-7298 GCA_964417625.1 uncultured Candidatus Saccharibacteria bacterium | reverse complement strand
CCAACCTAAGATTTTCTGGAAAATAAATAACTCTGGGATTAATTATGCCCTTCTTCTTTAGCGCATCAACGAGAATCCTGGAAGTCCCCAAGGGAATTTGGCTTGAGATAACGATAGTGGTTTTGGCCGATGCTTTATTTACAAGCTTTTTAAACAAATCTCTGATCAACTTCGTCCGGACAATATCTTTGTTATCAACCTCAATATCGTAAGTGACAAAAATATAATCCTTATCGTTCATAACTTTTTCTTCCGCAGAAAAAATTAAGTTTTTGTTTAGATACTTTTTTAGAGTTTCTTGGAGGCCCGGCTCATAAATAGGAGGAATCCCTCGGTTAAGATTGTTCACCACATTTTTGTCGGCATCAAACCCGACAACCTCAAATCCCAGTTTTGCAAGAGATGCCGCATAGACGCAACCCAAATGCCACAGCCCGACAACAGCTATCCGTTTATTCTTCATAAAACAATTCGTTATCTATTCGTCTTAATTTAAACCGACTCTCATCATTTTTTAATTTTTTCAATATATCAATTTTATCCCATTTGGCGCTAAGCAACCTGCCTGTTATATGATTGGCTTCTTTGGAGCATAAAAACCTAATGAGGTTCACGGTATATTCCAGGTTATTATTCACACTCTTTTTTTGCTCCACAGATTGCTTATACATGGCTTCTCCGGCTTTTCCCGGCCCTTGAGATATCAGATAGTCCGTAAAGCCCGTATTGACGGCTCCCGGCGAAATACAATTAATCTGCACATTATGATTTTGAGTTTCAGCCGCAACGTCTTCCGTAAAACCGGACACTGCCATCTTGGAGGTATAATAAGCTGAAAAATTCGGTAGCGGTTTTTTGCCGCCGATACCGCCGCCGGCAAAATTTATAATCTTCCCGGATTTCCTTTTTTTCATTATAGGCAATACGAAGCGAG
This sequence comes from uncultured Candidatus Saccharibacteria bacterium, assembly GCA_964417625.1. Classification (GTDB taxonomy): domain Bacteria; phylum Patescibacteriota; class Minisyncoccia; order Phycocordibacterales; family WO2-35-19; genus CAYQIR01. Next base: position 6,364 of record CAYQIR010000042.1, on the reverse strand, counting down.
AACAATACACCGTCCCAAACAAATTTATCAGGATAGCCTCCGTCCATTTTTTTACATCTACCCCTGAAAAATCGCCGATTTCACCATAAATCCCGGCATTATTGACCAGAATATCGACAGTGCCGAACTTTTTTACGGCAAAATTTATCAACTTACGGCAGTCAGAAATTTTAGAAACATCGGCCGCTATGCCAAAAAATCTTTTCCCTGTCGGGTCTATTTCTTTGCAAGCGGCCTTGATTTCAGCTTGTCTGCGAGCGCAAATAAGGACGGTAGCTCCGTGCGAGAAAAAATCTTTGGCAATGAATTTGCCGATTCCTTTTGAACCTCCGGTCACCAGCACATACTTACCGCTGAAATCTTTCATGTTAGGATTGTTTTTTCAAAGCTTTCCACGAAGCGTCAAAATCGGCGTTGGTCTCTAGGGTGCGCTGGCTGAATAGCATTGCCTCCAGAATTTTTGGAACGATTGTTACAATGTTTGCTCCTGCCGCAAAAGCCTCTCCGACTTGGGAGACATTCCGAATACTTCCGACTATCAATTTGGTATTATCATACTCCCCGCTTTTTAAAAATTCTCCAATAGCGGCGGTGATTTTAGACGGGTGGAAATTAACCTCCGCCTCCTCTCCGATAATCCCGTGATTTTTGATAAACTCTTTATTGGATCTGTACCGCTCGTGGTCTTCCATGCTTCTGGCCCAAAACAAACTAATGAAAGAAGGGGCCGGGTGGTTCCTGGAGGCGAGAGCGGCCAAAGCTAATTGTTCATAGGTCATTATGGCCGTGATATTAACGGGGATTTTCAGGTCGCCGAGTTTTTTGATAACAATTAAACTTTTTATGTCGTTGGGAATGAGCGGAACTTTAACGACAATATTACTTCCTAATTTCCTATATTTCTTTGCTTCCTCAATCATTTCCGAAGCGGAGGCGCTACTATCGGTCAGCTCGATAGAGACCGGCTTGCCATTCATTATTTTACAAATATTTTTGACTGTGGGAACGACCTGTTTCAAAGTCAGCCCATCTTTGAGCATTATGCTTTGGTTCGTAGTGACACCATCAATAATGCCCGTAGCGTTCCATTTTTCTATCTCTTTGACATTGGATGAGTCCAGAAAAATACTGCGATTGTAGTGGTTTTTTTTCACTTTGGCTATCTAAATAATCTGCTATGCGACACAGGATGGCATTATATGCCATCAAAGAGCGGCACGCAAGATGATGGTTGACAAAGCAAATTAGGCCCTAACTTTTTCTTAATATTACCAAGATATGAGGCAAGAATGCTTTGTAATTCAAACCCAAAAAACTTAAGATTTTTTTTATTGTCTTTTTAATTTTACTTTGACTCTCCCCTTTTTCTTCAATCAAGCTCCATGTATATTGACCATTTATATTTCCAATAATTTTTTGAAGATCATAAAATCCGTAGAAATGGAGGTGGTAATCTTTCAAGGGGCTGCGGTCAAAAAGTTTTATATACGCCGGCCGCAAAAAGGCGGGTATGTAAGTCAACAAAAACAGTCTTGTGTGTGTTTCCCTTATAGCCAGCCTGTTTGGAAATCCGAGATAAAAATATCCGCCAGGTTTTACAACACGCAACACTTCCTTTAAGTAAAGAACCGGGTCATCGGTATGCTCAAGCACACTCGAAGAAACCGCAAAATCAAAGGAGTTGTCTTCAAACGGAAGCCTTAGACCGTCATATAAATAAAACCTGGGAGAGACTCCGTACGATTCCGCATGTTTTTTTGAGATCTCATACAGCTCCGCTTCTATCTCGACTCCGTGCACTTCCGCTCCCGCCAAAGCAAAAGCTATGCTTATGCCGCCATTGCCGCACCCCGCATCCAAAATTTTCTTACTGGCAGGGTTGCCGATTCTTTTATTAAAGTCGGCTACCAGCGATTTTGAATTTGCAATCTTGTTGGTCCAATCGTTTATGATCCTTTCTTTCTCCTGTGCGGAAGAGCGCCGAAAATGTTTGTTGATATAATTTGTGGCAACATCTTTAATTGAAAAATCGTTCATGTCGTTAAATTGATTTATCGCCGTCAGTAATATACACTATATTAAATATCAAACCCACTCATGTCAAACGGTTACGCCAATAAAATTAAGGTATTATTTCTAATTAATGATCTTGGTCTGGGCGGCGTAGAGAAGCTGACTGTCAACTTTGCCAACTCCATGGACAGGGAGAAATTTGAAGTTTTCGTAGTCACGCTCTTCAGCCGGCAGACTTCTTTTTTCGGTAAAAAAGATTTTAAGGAGGATGTGAATCTTATAAACCTGTCTTTCAGGAATTTTTGGGATATTCTCCAATGGCGCCGGCTATACGGATTGATCAAAAAAAATAAAATTGATCTTATTTTCACCCAGCTCTTCATGGCTGATACGGTCGGGCGCATTACCGCTTTCCTTGTCGGAGTGCCGGTCATCGTGACAGCAATACAAAATATCATCCCCGATCTCCCTTTTAAATTCATAGCCACCAATAGGATACTGCGCCTTATCACGGACGCATGCATTTGCCCCACTGCCGCGATAACGGAGTATGCAAAAAAAGTAATCAAATTCCCGCCGGAAAAAATAACAGAAATTCCGACCAACAGCGTGGACGGCTCAAGATTTACCGATCTCAAAATAGACAAAGTGGCTTTCAAACGGAGCTTGGACATACCGGAGAGTGCCAAAATAGTGATAACCATAGGCAGGCTGATCAACCAAAAAGGCCACAGTATTCTCCTGGAAGCGGCCCCGAAAGTTTTGGAAAAATACGAAAATATTTATTTCGTGATAGTGGGCGGCGGCCACCTGGAGCAAACGCTGAAAGAAAAAGCCAAAAAACTAGAGTTGGCAAACAGGGTGATATTTTTGGGTCCGCGCGGTGATACTCCGGAGCTTTTGGCGGTGTCCGACATATTCGCTTTTCCTTCTATTTGGGAAGGACAAGGCCTCATACTTTTTGAAGCTTTCTTTTCCAAAATTCCCATCGTAGCATCCGATACCGGCGGCATCCCGGATGTGGTCAAAGACGGAGAAACCGGAACTTTGGTAAGGCCGGGATCGGCTGAAGATTTGGCGGAAAAACTTTTATCAATCCTCGAAAACCCGGAAAAGGGTCGTTTGCTGGCAGACCAAGCTTTTCTAAAATATAAAGACCGGACCATCGCGAATTCTACAAAAAAGCTGGAAGACTTGTTTCTAAAACTTTTGCGAGCAGATTCAAACTTGACCAAGTATTGAATTTATTATATTATTTAAGCAGGAGCACAAAGTATGATCAAAGAACTCAAATGGGATTCGGATTTCTTTGGCTACAAAATAGGTTCATGCCAAGGAAACCAGATTGAGGAAGAGGGGTCTGATAAGTTCGAAGTGGAATTCCGGAGCAATCGGTTCGATTGTGTCTACGTCTTCTGCGGCCCCGAAACCACTCTTCAATTCACTGGGAGTGGCTACAAAAACGTTTTGCCGATGGACGGCCACACAGAATATGCGTTGTCCGAACCGAAAATCGCGACTGTCCCGACAGGAAACAACTCCTCTTGCAAATGTACCATCGTGAAAGAAAAGGAAGGAGAAGAGACTTGCACATTTCAGCAAATCCGAGCCCTCTCGGAGGAATTGGCCCTCGTAAGTCGGTTTTATGCCGATCCCGCCTTTCGCCCCAAGGCCAGAGAGATGTATGGGATTTGGATGGACAAAATCCTGAAAGATCCCAATGGTCTCGTGGTGATGGGCATGGTTAACAGCACACTAGCAGGAGTGATTGCCTCCCAAATGAAAGGAGACCTGGGAGTCATCGAGCTCGTGAAGACCAAGCGGGGGTTTGAGGATATGGGGGTGGGCAGTTCAATGCTCCGCTACACCATCGCTTCCCTCTTTGAAAAGGGGGCAAAAAAAATATCGGTCAAAACCCAAGAGTACAATAGGCCGGCCAGGCATCTTTACGAGAAGCTCGGCTTCGTCTGCGGAGATTCAACAAAAATCTACCATTGGTGGAAAACGGCTTCCGCCTAGCCCCGGCCTTCGGCAATGTCCGTAAGGCCGGGCTTTATATACTGAAATTTATTAATTAATTGACATTTCGCATTTACGCCCTATAATTCCACTTGCAGTAATATAGACTCAAAAAATGAAAAAAAATATCAGCGAAAGGTTTATAGTTTTTGGGCGCCCATCCTTCGGCAAAGAAGAATTAAAAGCGGTTAAGGGAGTCTTGGATTCGGGATGGGTCGGTATGGGCCCAAAATGCGAAGAATTTGAAAAACTTTTTGCCGAATATGTCGGAGCGAAGTATGCAGTTTCGGTAAGCTCCTGCACAGCCGCTCTGCACTTGGCACTACTGGCCTCAAACATAGGCCCCGGAGACGAGGTGGTAACCACCCCGCTCACTTTTATAGCAACCATTAACGCCATCGAGTACGTCGGCGCCAAACCGGTTTTAGTCGATATCGACCCGAAAACTCTCAATCTTGACCCGAGCCTGATCGAAGCCGCTATCACCAAAAAAACCAAGGCTATAATACCCGTTCATTTCGGCGGCTTGTCTTGCGATATGGATAGGATTTCCCTTATTGCCAAAAAACACAACCTGACCGTAATCGAAGATGCCGCGCATGCGGCCGGGTCCAGCTGGAAAGGAAAAAGAATCGGCGGATTAAAAAATTCTATCGCCTGCTTTAGTTTTTATCCCAATAAAAATATGACCTCGATAGAGGGTGGCATGGTCACTACAAACAATAAAAAAGTGGCGGACGCAATCAAAACAACCAGGCTCCACGGAATGGACAATGAAGCCTGGAAAAGATACCGCGGTGGCAAAAAAATCGTTAAATCCGAAATGGTGACTCAAGGGTTTAAATACAATTTGACCGATATGCAGGCGGCCATAGGGATTTGCCAACTCAAAAAACTGGACAGATTCCAAAAAATAAGGAAAACGTACGCGAGTATTTACGATAGGCGTTTATCCGGATATTGCGACATGCAAAGCCGTGCCAACGGCTCCGATCGGCACGCATTTCACCTGTATATAATCCTTCTAAAGCCGGAAAGGATGCTGAAAAAAAGAGACGAGATTTTGCAACAAATCAGAGATGCGGGAGTAGGCGCTACCGTCCACTATCTTCCGGTACATATGCACAAATATTTCAGAGAAAAATTTAACTTCAAAAAGGGCGATTTTCCTATAACCGAGAAGACATACGAAAATATAATCACTCTGCCTCTGACTCCGTCAATGAGCATGGCGGAAGCGGAAAAAACCGTTAAAGTAGTCAGAGATGCTATCGTATCCGCTTCAAAATGATCTAGCGGAAGGGTTGGCCGCTAATCGATGTTTCTTTTAAACTCTTTGCGGCTTTGATGCCACCGAGAGTTTGAGCTATCACCTCTTTCAGTGTCCTGGAACCTGCAAAGCCGATTTTTTTTAATTTTCCGGAATCTATGGTATAAACTTGCTGGTTGATGGTTTTTTCTTTGCTTACGGAAACAAGAGCTTTCGTATCGTTTTCTTCTATGCAATCTATAACCGCCTGCAGATTGGTATTGAAAGAGTTTACATTGTACGCCTCTCCTTTCATTTTATTTATATTTTCGATCGCGAATATGATGGCAGCCGCTTCATCTTCCAAAGCCAGGTAGCTTTTATTGTTTTTGAGCGCGCTTTCAAAGACCGTTGTCTGCATTCCATAAACGGATTTGATGCACATCAAATTGATTATCGTCTCGTACCGAAAACTTGGATTATAGCCCACGATAGTCGCCGACCGCAGGGCACAAACATTAAATGAGCCGTCATCAAGCTTCAGAATCGCTTTCTCCGCCTCATGCTTGGAAGCTCCGTAGGTGGAAAGCGGGTTCTTCGGAGCGTCTTCTTTCAAATCCTCTCCCCTGCTATACATGCTCACGGTCGATTGAAAAATAAAAGTTTTAACGCCGCGCTTTTTGCATAATTTTGCAATTTCTACCGCAGACATATTATTGACAATATCGCACTCCAGATCTTTTCCTTTCCGGTTGGTGGTAAAGGCATCAACTATGGCAGCCAGGTGGACTACTATTTTAGGTTTACTTCCAAGGAGCACCTTCTCAAATTTTTCGTAGTCTCTTATGTCGGCGTTTTCCCATGGAATCATCACAACATTTGGATGCGTACCCAGAACCGGCGCGATGTTTTCGAGCTTCCCTTTGGAAAGATTGTCATGGATAATTATTTTTGATTTGGGGTATTTAGCCGCTAGCGCTTCCGAAATACTGTATCCTACGTATCCGGCTCCTCCCGTTACCAAGATCTTCATAATATTTCTAAAAAATTTCCGCTTCTTCTACTTTTGGCCACTTCTTGTCT
>CAYQIR010000041.1:7421-7524 GCA_964417625.1 uncultured Candidatus Saccharibacteria bacterium | reverse complement strand
TCTACACCTTCGCAAACACTCTTTCCCTACACGACGCTCTTCCGATCTGGTTGTTATCGCCACCAAACACTGTCGTGCTGGCAGAGGTGTAGGTGCCTCCGGA
>CAYQIR010000041.1:0-7321 GCA_964417625.1 uncultured Candidatus Saccharibacteria bacterium | reverse complement strand
AAGCAGAGGTGGTAGTGGCGCCGTAAAAGCCGCCGGCGGCGTTGAAGATGACGGAGTCGGAGGCGTCGGCTGCGGAGTTTAATCTGAGAGTAGGGCCGCTACTGCCATTGTTGGTCCAGGTTTGAGCAACCGAGTCATCGCCGAAGTCAACAACGGTACTGCCCCCACCGCCGCAGTTGCCGCCCGCGAATGTTGATGCCTGTACTATGTTGCCGCGAGTGTCAATGGTGCCGCCATAAAGACAGCCGGTAGTCAGTGTAAGCGTGCCGGTCACGACAAGCGTGTCTCCAGTCGAGATAGTATGGCGGCCATTGTAGTAGCCGGAACCGTTGGTGACCACATCCTCAAATGTCTGGCTGACATTGATATTGATGAGGTTGTTATCGCCACCAAACACTGTCGTGCTGGCAGAGGTGTAGGTGCCTCCGGAGATGGTGAAATAGACGCTGTCACCTTGGTTATACGTAGTCGTCCCAGTGCCTCCGACAAATGAACCGCCGGAGAGGGTGAAGAGTCCGGTACCGACTGTGAATGTCCACGGCCCGTGGTTGAAGGTGCCAGCTGCCTGTTGCCATCCACCAGTCGTGATAGAAATATCGTAGTTGGAAGGATTGGAAAACGGAATGGTGCCGACAAAAGCAGAGGTGGTAGTGGCGCCGTAAAAGCCGCCGGCGGCGTTGAAGATGACGGAATCATTGGCATCCGCCGCACTATTGAAACGAACTTGCGGTCCGGTACCGCCATTGATGGTCCAGGTTTGGGCAAGGGAGTCATCGCCGAAATCTACGACTGCAGAGCCTCCGTCAAAAGTGGAGGCTTGGATGATGTTGCCACGAGCATCAATGGTGCCGGTGTTGAATGCTCCGTCAGTTAAATACAAATCGCCTTTCACAACCAAAGTATCGCCAGAAGAAATAGTCCTGGTGCCGGTGGAAGTTGAATGCAGGTGATAGAATTCTTGGCTGCTGTTTATATTTATGGTAACGGTTCCGCTATTAATTACGGTCGAAGTCGCTGGAGTAAATGTCCCGCCTGAAACGGTAATAGCTCCGCCAAAAGTGGTTGTGCCGGTGCCTCCTGTGAAATACCCAGCAGACTGAGAAAATGATCCTGTAACTCCCAGACTTAAGTCATTGTTTTGAGTAATCGTACCTGTATACGTCGCCGCCATAGTCAGAGAAGCGGTAGTGGTGGAGACGTCAATTGTCATATTACAGTTGGTGCAAGTGTTGTCAAAAGTGAGGGTGTCGGCGGCTGAGGGCACTTTGACTGGCGACCAGTTGTTGGCGGTGCTGTAGAGGCCGTCTCCGGAGAGTCCCGTCCAGATCAAAGCAGAGTTGAAAGCTTCGGCTGTAACTGTTTCTGTTACTTCTTCAGTCACATTCTGGAAAGTGAAAAGGAGATGGTGCTGGCCAGTGACTAAAGTTTTATGCGAGACTGTGGCAATTTCATCGCATGACCAGTTGGGATAAAATATTACATCTCCTCCGAGTATTTGAGCTTCTGCGGTGCGGTCTTCGCTTCCGCATGAGAGAGAAGCAAATTCGTCTTCCGCTACCGTCGCCTCGTCAGCCGGAGCGATGGTCAGGTCGGCTTGGCCTACGGTGGTAAAGTCCACATTCCAGTATTCTCCCGCTACCGGATGGGAGTGGACGTTGAGGACGGTGATTTCAATCGTCGGGTCAACTATAACAGGGTAAGTAGCGGAGGCGAGAAAGTCGGCATCAGGAGTCAAAGTGAGGATATTGCCTTGAACGGTAAATGTAATGCTGGTACTTTCCACTCCATTCGCGTCAATCATTTTGGGAGCCGACAAAGTATAGAGTTTTGACAGCAGATTGTCTTTCTCCCCTTTTTTGTACAACACTACAGTATTTAGAGAAGTCTGAACAAAATCAAATTGATCGGCATTGATTTGATATTGAAATTGATCGGGGTGATCGGAATTTTTTAAAATAATAGATTCCTTTATTCCATTCTCCGTCACTTCGTATTGCAAGTCGGTGTTTCTGAATGTTTCTTCGTATAAAAAATGGTTATTTTTGGTATACAAAGAACTTGAAGCATTGGAATTCATAACCGAGACCTCTAAAGGTATCTCATTCTTCGGCTCGACATAGCCTTTGGCGGAGTCGGCTGTTCTGTTTTTGTAGCGGACGACAATAGGCGCAGACAAATTTTCCGGCAGAGTGAGCTCGGCAGTTTTAGTGGAAATTTTTGTCGTAGACGAAACCGATGGATCGACTGAAATGATTTCATTGGATGAAGTGGAAGTGGAAATTTCCGGAAGTTGAAGGGCATCTTCTGGAACCGGGACATTTTGAAGATGCCCTTCGGAAAAGGATTCTGACTCTCCACTTAAATTAAGTGGGGTACTTGTCCTGCCGGAGCTTTGCGAAGTGGGAGGGGGCGTTATGTCTGAAGTAGAAGCAGTAACTTCGGGAGTACTTGAAGCGATAATTTCGTCGGTTGAGGTGGAGATAGTTTGTTCCGTAGTAGTGGAGATATTTTCCGTTGTCGTAGATGAAGTCGAAGGATTAGAAATATTTTCATCCGTGCTCGTTGCAATAATTTCGTCAGTAGAAGTCGCTAAAATTTCCGGAAGTTGAAGAGTGCCTTCTTCAGGCAGAGCAGATTCAGAAATAATTTCCTCGATTATGGTAGATAAAATTTCCTCCTTCGGCTCGATAGAGCTTTGTACGGAGTCGGCCATTGGCTCGACGTAGCTTGGAGCGGAGTCGGCCGCCAAAGCCACCGCAGGGAAATACGGCAAGAGCAAGGCCAGAACCAGCAAAAAAGCGCATATTTTTTCAACAGTATTTACGCTAAACCTTGGGCTTTTGTTGCCTTTAATATACATACGCAATATTTACTAAGAAACTTATGCATATTTTATCATTTCATGAATTTTTTTCACTTTAGTGAAAATTGAAAAAAGCAACAGTAAAAAATCAAAATTGACTCATAATTAGTGAGCTATAATATTTACAAGCAAAACTTAAATTCAGTTTGAAAATCAGCCAAAAACTGACTTTTTGTTATAAGGTTTAGTAAGGTTTATAAATGTTTAGTAATATAATCCAAACTATCCACCCAGGTTTTAAGATACATTAGGGCATATTGAAAATTGTTAAACTAGATAACTAAAACACTGCCACGGCAACAGCCTTTTAGAGTTATCCCCAGTTTTGTTTTGCAGGAAGTATTTCTTGTTTTCCCTTTCCTTGATTCTCACATCTCCCATAACTATCCCCTCACCATCTCCACCTCCACCCAACCCACCCAACCCACCCAAAAATGCGCGGTCGCGCATTTTTGGTCAATGCTATTTTCTTTCGGTAATTTTAATACTTACCTCTTTAGTTTAAAATTCTCCAGAATCCATTTATCGTTTTCAATAGAGTCAACCGTCATATAAATAATCTCCCTCTTCAATTCCAAATATTTTTTTAAAAGCTCTATGATATCTTGGCAAGGATAAGGATATATCCACACGCTATCTTGCAAACAAATAAAACCAAAACCTCTTATGACTCTCCTTAGCTCATCCCGGGTTTTCTTTCTTGTTTCTGATATATCAAAAATAACAATTCTATACTTGCCGTCCCATTTTGGCGGTTTTTGAACAAGCCCTTCCATTTCATATTTCAAAAGAAGCCTTCTGCCCTTCGAAGTAATTTCCAAAAATTTACGGTTCCGGTTTTCTTTGACGGCAATCAGGTCTCTTTCAATCAGCCGTTTGATATTTTTATTGATTTCGTAAGTTTTGATTTTCGGTCTTTTAGTCAAGCCGGTGTATTTTAATAATTGAACAGCATTGCCCGCCACTGCCGCCACCGTGATAAACCCTAAGATACCTATCGATATAAGGATGTCTTTACTGATTGAACTTATTTTTTCTTTAGTCTCTGTTTTCATTTACATAATAGTATCCTATTGACCAAAAATGCGCGACCGCGCAAAAGTGGACAACAATTTATTGGAAGCCTTCAGAATACCCAGAAACTTTGCTTCGGGGCTGAATAAAAGCATAGAAAAAGAATGGGTAGAAACTTGCCCGTTACCAACAAAGTTACTATAGTATCACTTGTTCAATATCCGTTTGTTTGGTAGCTGGGATTGGGACAAGCGACTAACTTTATTTTTTAACTCTCTTTAGAGGCAATTTTACTTCGCTGAAAATCACTCTCTTACGAAGTACTTTGTCGTATTTTTTGAGTTCGATTTTGCGCTCTACTTTGCGCTTATTTTTGCGCGTAAAATAAACCGTTCCGGTCTTTTTGTTGACTATCCCTATAAGTTGATCTTGTGACATGACACGACACTAATTACGAATAAAAAACGAATAACACGAATAAACAAGGGTCCTCTAAAACTATCACGTATTTATAATTTTCGCAAATTTCTCCATTAAATCGCGAGTTACCGGACCCACTTGACCAGTTCCCACCTCAAAATCGTCTATTTTGACAACCGGAACGATATCTTTGAAAGAAGAAGTGATAAACACTTCGTCGGCCGTTTTTAGCTCTTCTTCGCGTATCGGCCGCTCCTCCCAACCAAAGGCTGGTCCGCCTTTGGCGGAAATTTGTCCAACTAATTCCAAAACAACTTTCCTGGTAATTCCCTTCAAAATATTTTCCGTCGGAGTAATCAATGTATTATTTTTGACGATGAAAACATTGCTCGTCGCGCATTCCAAAACTTCCCCATCGTAAGTATAGAGTATCTCCGCCGCTCCTTCGGTTTTGCGGAAAGTTTGGAGATTGACTGCTCGGATGTAGTTGATGGTTTTGTACTCCGGCAATTCGCGCATATGGCGGTAAGTAATGAGCTTCCCGCCTTTTTCATAAAGCTCTTTTGGCAACGACTCCCATTTTTCGGTAACCATATAAAAAGTCGGATGTTCAAACTCATACTCAATCCCATCCACCGTATTGCCCCCAGTCAAAATCAAACGGATGCTAGCCCTGGTTTTGCTGAGGCTATTCTTTTCTAAAAGCTCTATCATAACCTTCTCGGCTTTTTCTTCCGTTACGGGCACATTCAAACCCAAGATGTGCGCGCCGGAGAGGAAACGGCTCCAATGATCGGCAAAGCGAAAAGGCTTACCACCGAAACCCGCCATCCCATCATAAATACCATACCCGCGCAAAAGACCTATGTCCATCACACTCACTTTGGCCTCCTCTACCGGCATGATCTTCCCATTCAAAAAACAATATTGTTCCATTTTATTAATATTACAATAAATAATCAGATGCCTATAATTTTTTCAATTGAGGCTCCGATACTGTTGAGCCGAGCGACTACGTCTTCATAACCGCGATTGATAGAATAGACGTTGCGGAGCACCGAGGTCCCGGACGCAGCCAACATGGCGATCAGAATTATCATGGCCGGACGCAGAGCCGGCGGGCAGACCACTTGGGCCGCCTTGAGCTTAGTTGGGCCGTTCACAAAAACCCGATGCGGATCAGCCAAAGAGACATTTGCTCCTAGCCGGTTGAGCTCAGTAAAATAAATCGCCCGATTTTCCCACATCCAATCGTGAATCAAAGTAGTGCCTTCAGCTTGAGTCGCAATCGGCACGAAAAATGGCAAGTTGTCGGAATTGATGCCAGGGTAAGGCAGAGCATGGATTTTGTCTTTTGGCGCCTTTAATTTTGACGGGAAAACGGTGATATCGGCCAATTTGGTTTTGTTGTTCCTGGACAGATAAGTTTCGGAAATCTGGTATTTGAGGCCCATCACTTTCAACTTGGTCATTTCTAAGATTAAAAAATCTATCGGGCACCTTTCTATTTTCAACTTGGAGCCGGTGATTACCGCCGCGCTTACAAACATCATTGATTCAATCGGATCTTCGCTGTTGTAATATTCTATGTCTTCATTTATCTCTCTGATACCGTGAATAATAAGATTAGTGGTACCAATGCCTTCTATTTTGACCCCGCACCTTTCAAGGAAGAAGCAGACTTCCTGCACCTGATAATTAGGCGGAGCAAAAGAAATTTTGGTAATGCCTGGTATCAGAGCAGCCATCATAATGGCATTTAGAGCGGCCGTGTCGCTCGCTTCGTACATTACAATCTCGGCAGGCCTCAGGATTTTGGAAGCCACCACATATTTATCATTCTGGGTCTCTATAGTCACACCGAGATTTTCAAAAGCGTATCGGTGAGCCGAAATAGTGCGCTCCCCCATCTTACAGCCGCCGGTATGAAGAAGCGAAAAATTTTTCAGACTATGGACAAGAGCCGGTATCATCATGAGGCTTGACCGGACACTAGCAACCGACAGGTGGAACAAACCTTCTTTGTTAAATTTTTTTGGGGGGTTGATTTCCAGAGTTTGTTTATCGGTCCATTTATGTTTGACCCCCAGAGCCGACAAAATCTCGAGCATTCTGTCCACCTCCTCTATCCTCGGTATGCCATGCAAAACAGTAGTGCCCCGGTTTAAAAGAGAAGCGCAAAGCAGGCCCATTGCGCCATTTTTGGAAAAATTGGTTTTGATGCTGCCTCGAAGCTTCCGGCCGCCGACAATTTTAAAATCAATCGAATCGGAGAGAGAAACTATTCTGTGTTCCAGAGCATCCCCTATTTTCAGGAGCTCACCGGCAGTGATATTCTGGCCACCGGCTTCAATGCGGGCCACAGCGCTCTGGGAAGTTTTGAGCCTTTCGGCCAATTCTTCCTGAGTTAAAGAACGTTTCTCCCTGAGCTTTTTTATAAAAACGCCTATGGCTTTTTGATTATCCACTTCTTTCATTACAACAATATATCACATATGATATATTATGGAAATATGATTGTGGAAAAAGAATCAGCGGTACCAAATTCCTTTGGCCTGCCTTCAATAGCTAGTTTGGTGGCAAAAATACAATCCAAGGAAAAAATTGTAGAAATAGATAAGCTTGCCAAAAAAGAAAGCTTGGCTCTTTTTGTCGTTGGAGAAGGCACCAACATCTTGCCCCGCCCCTACATCAAGGGGATAGTGGCAATTTTAAACCTTAAGGGCCTGCGTCTCGAAAATAACACCCTGTATGCTTCGACAGGTGAAAAATGGGATGATTTGGTCAGCTTCGCAGTTGATAATAACTTGTCCGGCATAGAAGCTCTCTCGGCTATCCCCGGCAAAGCCGGGGCGGCGCCAATCCAAAACATAGGCGCTTACGGATCAGAGCTCACGGACTGCTTTGAAAGTCTGGAGGCATATGACAGAAGCAATGGCAGGTTCGTGATTCTAAACAAAAAAGCGTGCGAGTTTGGTTACAGAAACAGCCTGTTCAAAAAATATCCGGCCGATTTTATAATCA
>CAYQIR010000040.1:0-7846 GCA_964417625.1 uncultured Candidatus Saccharibacteria bacterium | reverse complement strand
TGTGTCACTTCATAGCCGGTCAAAATTTGTTTGTCTGGCGGGCAGTAATAAGGAGCTGAGCTGTTAACGCTATCATACACCATTCCCCTCAGAGGCTGCGGGCAAACCGAATTGGAGTACTCATATTTCGGATAAACATTATAACCAGTGGTTTTGATATCTTTTTCTTCAATACCCGCTTCTTTAAGCACGCCGGTAGCTTTGGCGATTTTAGCATCGAGTAAGCCCTGAGCGGCTTCAACGGTTTTAGCCGTTTCGGTGACCGAGAAAGAAAAAGAAGCGATATCGGGAATGGCAAAAGCCTCCCCTTCTCCGGAGACCATAATGGTCGATTGCGGGTAAACTTCGCGGCCGGCGTTCGGCAACTTCTTGAGATCGATTAATATTTTTACCAAAAGGAACAATGAGAGAAAAATTAAAGAGGTGGCCGTCCATTTGGCTATCCTCTTGCCTCCCTCCTCTCCAAAAACTTGATTGAACATAAAAAATGAATTATGAATAATGAATTATTTATAGTGAATAATATTGAACTGCGAATTATGATAACACAAATCCAAAAGGTTCTCAAAAAGGCAAGCCACAGTCAGTGGCCCTACTCCTCCAGGAACCAGCGACAGGGCTTCCACCAGCGGTTCTACTTCGTTAGACGCCACATCCCCCGCAATCTTTCCGTTCACCTTGCTGATCCCTACGTCTATCACCGTCTGGCCGGAGTTCACAAATTCTGGAGTAATAAGTCCCGCTTTGCCAACCGCCGAAACCAAAATGTCGCATTTTCTGGCTATTTCTGGAATATTTTTGGTATTGATGTCACACCGGAACACTTCTGCTCCTCTATTTTCAAGTTCATCAGCAATCGGCTGGCCAGCCAAAATCCCCTGCCCGATGACTGCCGCTTTTTTGCCCTGAATGGGAATTCCGTAATAGTCGAGCAGCGCCATTACCGCCCGAGCAGTCGCGGGTATGGTGTCAAAAGTGTCAAGGACGACCCTTGAACTGCTCCGGTCCCAAAGGGTCGTCCTTGACACTTTTGACACTAGCCCATCCGCATCCTTTTCTTTGGCCAACGAATTTAAAATTTTTTCTCGATTTATATTTTCCGGCAACGGCAACTGCACTATTATCCCGTTTACACTCTTATCCGCATTCAATTTTTCAATCTCCTTTATTAGAGCTTCTTCGGTTGTATCATCGTCAAATTTATGCAAAATCACTTTCACCCCCACCTCTTCGCCAAATTTTATTTTGTTTTTGATATAAATATTTGAATCTTCCCTGTCGCCAACTTGGACAACGGCTAAACATGGCTCCCATGAAAGCTTTTTTACTCTTTCTATGAGTGCTTCTTTTATTTTCTCTTTTACCGGCGCACCGATTAATATTTTGGCCATTGGGATTGGGTGAGTTATGTTATTATATTGATATGAAATGGCAGAAATTGCAAAGGATCATATCTGTTATCTTTCTGGTGCTGGTTATCGTCTCTCTTTTGCTCTACGCAATATTCGGCGATAGTTTTGATTTGGGCAAATTACGGGAATATTTGAAAAATTTTGGCATTTGGGCGCCATTGATTTTTATAATACTTTATATTTTTGCCACCATTTTCATCCCTTCCACTCCTTTTATGGCTGTGGCCGGCATTTTGTTCGGATTCAAATATGGCTTGCTTTATACGATTATCGGCGGATTTTTCAGTTCAATTTTTATGTTCACCGTCGCCAGGCAACTCGGCAAAACCCAGGTGGATAAAATTCTGAAGTACAAATATATGAAGTATCTTGATAAATACAATAAAAGACTGGAGTCGGGCGGCACCTGGGATCTCATAATTCTCCGGGCGTTACCGATTATGCCATTTAACGTCCTAAACATCCTAATGGGAGTCTCCCGCATCAAAAAGAGCGAGTACGTCATCGGCACTACGATTGGCCTTATCCCCAGCAACGTTCTCGCCGTCTACTTCGGCAATGTAATTTCAAAATTATTTTAGTTTTAGGAAAGATTATTCTTTCTTATCGTGTTTTTCGAGGACGCGTTCAATGTCTTGCACGATTGATTCCAGGCTTTCGTCGGATTTGATGACGTAGCCGATAGCGCCCATCGCCATCACGTCGCTGATTTTTTTGACGCTGGAAAGGTTTGAGGAAACGAGCACCGGCACTTTTGGAAGGTCCGGCGATTCTTGGAGCTTTTTGAGGAAGGAGGTGCCGTCAAGCTTAGGCATCATAAGGTCCAAGATGATCAGGTCCGGTTTTTCGGCTTTCAGTTTTTCTAGACCCACTTCCCCGTCTTCGGCGTGAGATACTTCGTATTTATCTTTGGGCAGAGCGGCCTCCAGGGTTTTGGAGAAAAACGGATCATCATCTATTACTAAAATCTTTTTCATATTTATGCGACACTAATCCACGAATTCACACGAATCTACGAATATTTATTCTTGATCTTATTCGTGTCATTCGTTTTCATTCGTAATTGGTGTCGAGTTATTATCTTGTAATAAACCTATAATATCACTAACTGAGCGGAATAGTAAAGAAGAAGCTGGTGCCCGCCCCTTCTTTGGACACTACCCCAATCTGGCCCCCGTGAGCCTCGACAATTCCCTTGGCAATCACAAGCCCAAGGCCAGTACCTTTGCTTTCTTTGTCTACCGGATTCAATTTGGCTTGTTTGAAAGTATGGAATAGGTCTTTCATGCTTTCGGCCGGTATGCCGACGCCGTTGTCGGAAACGACGACACAGAGCGATCTTACCTTCACATTGATGTCCTGAGGCTCCGGAAATACCGGCACTCTTCCTTTGTCCAGATCGTCCGGAAGGGGCTTCCCCGGGTCAAATACAAAAGCGGAGATGAAGATTGACCCGCCTTCTTTGGTAAATTTGAGAGCGTTGGAAATAAAATTATTCAAAATCTGCTTGAGCGCCTGCGGGTCAAACAGGGCGAGTTTCGGCAGTCCCTGGTTTAGTATTGAATCCAAAGAAATTTTCTTGGCATTGGCCGAAATCTTGTAAAAAGTGGCGCGGTTACTTATCACATCTTTGATATTGGCCTCCTCTTTGTTGACCTCAAATTTGCCGGCCTGTAATTTGGAGAGGTCCAAAATGTCGTTGACAAGCTCCAGCATTGAGGAAGAACTCTGATGAACCATGGTCAGATATTCCTTGAACTCGTGGGAGTTGCGGTCCACCGAATCGGAAACCGCAAGCTCCGCGATTTTTTTAATGCCGTCCAGTGGCGAGCGCAGCTCGTGCACGATCATGCCGGTAAACTCTTCCCTGACTCTCTCAAGCTCTATGTCGCGAGTAATATCGTTAAATACGGCAACCGCTCCCAGCGTCTGGTCGCCACCCTTGGGCAGAGCGTGTGTAACGGGATAAACCCCGATCTCAAAAAAAGAATCATCAATATTGATCCGGCCGGAAACAAAAGAGTGCTTGTTGATCAAGGCTTCTTCCAAACGGCCGTGGATATCAAACTTGCCCCCAAGTGCATCTACAAAATCAAAGATGTTGATATTCTGATTTTCGCCGGCCGACGGATTAAATTTGATGATTTTTTTGATAGCCGGATTTGCCACCACGATCCGGTATTCGAGGTCCACCATCAAAACTCCATCTTGCATGCTCTCCACCATCGCATTCAGTTTGCCTTTTTCGATTTTAACCACCTCTTCCAGACGCGAGACCGCTTCTGACGCCTGGCCGGTAATTTTGTAAAGAATCGTCATATCTGCCTCTTTATATAGCCCCGCATCTATATGGGCGACCGATAAAACTCCCACCACCGCGCCGCCGATCACGATCGGGATATTAAACAGAGAGCCTATGCTCTGTTTTATTTCGTCAACCACAATCGCCCCGGAGACAACCTCATCCAAATTGTCCACGGCGTATGATTTGTCCGTCAGAGCGGCAATAGAGGCAAGCATACGCTCTTTCATTTCTTTCAAAAACAAACTGCTGACCGGTTTTTCTATATGAGTATTGAGTTTCAGCTTTTCCGGAGTAATAACGATATAGCCCACAGCGCTGTAGTCTATGAATTGCCGGAGCGAGCCGGTAATAATCTGGAGAATTTCTTCCACATTAAGAGAATAGCCAGCCCTCTCCCCCAACTCTTTGAGAATCGCGAGCTCATAGAGGCGGCGGGTTGATTCCTCCCTCTCCTTTACGATTACCCGTTCCTGTTTTTTTAACGAAGCATAAAAATAGAAGGCCAGAAAAATTGAAAGCAGAAAAATCAATATGGCGCCTAAAATCAGGCTGAGATCCATTTTAAGTATTTATTATTCCTTTAAGCAGTTTGTTGGCGCCAATCACCATGAAAATATAGCCGAGAGCAAAGAAAATCGTGTTGATAGCGCTGGCCCAAACACCCAAGAGCAGCCAGGTACCGAGCACTACCGAGATGGTGCCAAGCACAATCAATACCATGCCAATGCCTATATAATTGAGCACCGAGCCAAACAATCCGCCACCCATTTTTTTGGCCGACCGGAAAACAAAATAAGTAGCAATGATGCCGATAACTATGGAAAGCAAGATGGAGAAGTCGCCGGTAAATACCGTCGCATAGGCGAAACCGTCGTTTGAAATCGCCGCCGATCTGTCTTGGGCAAATGCTTGAAGCGGCATGACAAGCCCCGAGAGACTTAGAAGTGCAAATTTAAGCTTGTTCATTTTATTTTAATTAGTTTTAATAGAAGGATATTTGGCAAAGATGGAATTGACCGCATTTTTAACGATCTCGCCGGAAAGAGCGACGTATTCGTCAATCAGCTTTTGTAAAACTACTTGCTCCGGGCCGTTAACTTCGGCCACCACCCCGTCGTCCCCCACTTTGAGGCCGGGAATATTTCTGGCTTTCAAGACCGCGATCTGAGGCCCTAGAATCACAATCTGCTTCTGGATAATTTCAGTCAGCATTTGTTTGTAGTCGGTGTTTGTTGGTTCCATCCGGTTAGTGAAAAATGGCATTGCTTTAAAAAGCTCTGACCACTTTATATTAAAAAATTATTAAAATTTCGACTTACTACAAATCCCGTTTTGCTCAAGACATTTTTAATGCCATTTTCTACTACGGGATCCATAAAATTATATACCAAAAACCCCAACTCCGCATCAGCCAAATGTGGATTGTTATAAGCCACACAATCTCTCTAAAACGGACGATTCGTCGATGTCAGGCCGATTATATTTTTGAGCTTGTTCTTTCATTTTTGGGATCAGAAAATCGGCCGTATGCCATTCTATATCGGTTTTCCCTTCAATATCTTCGGTATTCCTTTTGGATAAATCTTGACCGATTAATTTACATAAAAAATAAAGGGTTGTCTTTTCAATTTCTCGCGCTCCTTCGGTGTTAGGTTTAAAATTACATCTGATTGAACCTACATAATCAATCATCTCGGCAGTTGCGCCGAATTCTTCCATAAGCCCCCGGTGCAGAGCTTGTTCCAATGTTTCGTTGGGGTTGAGCGTCTCCCTCATTAAAATATAAAAATCATTAATCCCCAAATCCGGCCAATACCCAGGTAGCTGCCCTTTGGTAAAGTGATGGCAGCATATTTCGCTCTTATCATTTAGTACGACCGCTCCCACCGAAATATGCCGCAGATGCTCATTATTGCCTTGAAAATAGTTTTCCATAATTTAACTTTGCAAACCCAGTAGTTCGATAAACTCACCACACTGAATTTTTATAGTCATTCCATTCCTTAAAAATTCTTGGGTGGCTACAGGGAGTTGAACCCTGACAGAGAGCTCCACAAGCTCGCGTGCTACCGCTACACCATAGCCACCATTCTTACACAGGGCATTTTGACACAAAAACGGTTTTCTTTCCAGTTTTAGTTTTTCTTCTGCTATTCCCCTTCTCTTGTTGTAAGAGAAGGGGTTAGGGGATGAGTTATCTATAATCCGGCGCTTCTTCCTGGATACCGGCCAAATGATTTGAATAACGAGCCAGAGCGTAGAGCACACTGGATAGGCGATTCATGTAGGCCAGAGTATGCGCGCTGATATTTTTGATTTTTAGAACAGTTGGGGTAGGTTCGGAGACTGAAACGGTAAGGGTCGGCTGAGACATTTCTTCATCTACTGCTACCACTCGCCTCTCGGCGCGCCTCGCAATAGTGCGGGCAATATCAAATATGGCACCAAGGCCGGCTCCAGACTGTTGCGCCTTGGTTAAGTCAGCCGGCCCGCCGGAAATAAAGAAGGACTTGATTGGGGGCAGTTTTTTCTCTATCCAGCCAATTATTTCTTCCAGCTCCTTTACTTTTTTTGCCTCAATCGCTTTGTCCGCTCCAGCCAATTCGGCTTGAACAATGAAAAGATTTTTTTGGATTTCGTGGACAATGAGAGAGAGGTGCATATCGTTCAGTTTGAAACCGAGGTAAGCCGACTGGACTTTGCAGAGTCCTAGGAATGAATTGATTTCATCCAAACTACCCAAAGCTTCGGCGGCAGCCGAACTTTTGGACATGCGCTGATTGCACCTAAAAGTGCCGGTTGCGCCTTCGTCTCCTTTGCCGGTGAAGAATGCCATTTGATTAGATTTTAGATATTAGATAATAGTTTATAGTATAGGAAATGGGATATTAAGAAAGAGTTGACAATGCGAATTAAAAATGTTAACAATACGCTGGACCCAATTTTGGGAAAGGAGCCAAAAGTGAACGAGTACATAAAGGCGGTGCTGGGCCACATGGCAAATGGGCAAATCATTTCCATCTTGCAGATGGGCAAAGAGGACTTCTGGGACAAGGTCCAGATCCTTTTTGGGACGGTCGACAAGAATGAGGTCTGGGATATCGTTCTGAACGAGGTGCAACATCGGATGCATCTCTACGAAATCCAAATTGAACTGACCGAGGCCGAGAAGCCGGACATGTCTGGCCACGAAGTTCCGGACAAGCTTGGCAATAGGACTCATCTTTTTCCCGCTGGCGTGCTTCCGACCAAGGCAAACATGCCGAAGAAAACAGGCAAGACTCGCGGTGCTCTCAAATTCTCTGCCGACGGGCAGCTGAAACCGGCAAAGAAGAAGACGAAGCGGGTATTGACCCCGGAGGGTCGAGCCAACATCGTCAAAGCTCTTAAAAAGCGCTGGGCGGAGTACCGCCGGGTAGAAAGAGCCGGCAAGAAAAAGTAGCTCGTTCAACGACATGGCGGGAGCATTGCTCCCGCCTTTTTGTTTATGAAAAATAATTGATAGACAATTTAGTTGAGTTGTGATAATACTTTCTCTAGGAGGTAAGCTGTGTTGGCCGCAATCAAAAAAACGGCGCGAGAGTCGGTATTAGAGAAGTATCTGACTGCTTTCGCGCATGACGATGGCGAGTGGATATGCATCCGTATTCAGACGACCGAAGAAGTAGTCTGCAGCGAGTGCAGACGAAAATACACGCGCAACAAAGCGCCTGATTTCTGCATTGCAATAGGCAGTGCGGGAAACGAAGAGGCCGCTTGGAAAGACGCGGCGCAAAAGCTGTGATTGTTATAGACGCGACAATCCGCAATTAAGGGCGAGAGTCGTAAGACTTCCGCCTATTTTTCTATAAAAATTTTGGCTGTGCTCGGGAGAGGACTTGAACCTCCACGCCTTGCGGCCTGCGCACCTCAAGCGCAGTAGTCTACCAATTTCTACACCCGAGCAATATTCAAAATTATAGCTATTTTTGAGCTTTTTTCAAATCAAAACCAAGAAAAACTTTGAGGATGACCCTTTGGAGCAAAAGGCAGTGCAAGGGTCATCCTCTTGGGACGCAGTCACCTCCTCCTTAGAGTACCCTGAATTACGAAACTCCCTTTGGTACTAATTTTGGTATAAACTAACAAA
>CAYQIR010000039.1:1845-7876 GCA_964417625.1 uncultured Candidatus Saccharibacteria bacterium | reverse complement strand
ACCGAAGGATCCTAGTAGCAAAAGGCAGCCGAGTCAAAAAGGGTAATGCGACTTCTCCGGTGAGTGAGAAGGAAGTATTCAAGAAAGCCCGACTCGGATGTCCGGAAAGGAATTATAAATGACCCTGGGAGACCCAGCACTAATTTTTGGAAAAAAGAGAAGGCGCCATTTATGGGCGCCCCTCGCGATCACGTTGAATCCAGGCTGCTAAAACCAGCGCGGCAATGGCAGCTGCAAAACCGCCGAAAACGATCGTAAACATACTATCACCTCTAGTTATATTATATAACTTAAATAGTAATAGTGTCAAGTGAAAACTTGAATCCAAAAATTAGTGCTGGGAGTCAGCTGAGTCGTAGTACTATGCGTCAAGTTATTATATAATTAACGCATGGGAAGGACGAAACCGACAGTTTCAAAAGAATATGTTGTCGGATTAACGGATGGAGAAGGTTGCTTCTATGTAAATATGAGCAAATCTTCTCTCTACAAGAGTGGTTTTAGAGTTCAATTGCATTTTCATCTGAAGATGCAGGAGAAAGATAAAGACCTCTTAGAAAAAGTTAAGAATGCGATTGGGTGCGGGGCTGTGTATTTTCAAAAAGAGCAGAGGGCAAATCATTGCCAATGCTACAGATACACAGTGAGCTCTCAAAAAGACATTCTTAATATAATCGTTCCGTTTTTCAAACAACATCCTTTGCAAAGCTACTCGAAAGAAGTGAATTTCCGGATATTTTGTAAAATTGCCGAGCTTATCAAAAGCGGAGCACATCTTACAAATAAGGGAGTCGCAAAAATAAGAGAACTTAAAGCAAAAATGAATTTGAAAACTGTTGGACTCGCGTAGTGCGGGAAATCCGCTCGCTACGTCCAAAGTCGTGAAATGATGGGAAGCGACATGGTTCCGATGCAAATCGGAAGGGAACTCGAAACGCAAGTTATCGAAATCCGCCCGTCAAGTCAGGGAAGTTGGGAGTACCCAAAGGCTCACGCAGTGGGACTAAGGTAAACTCAATGACAAGGACTAAGTCGTAAAGGCAATCTGCCTTTGTTGCGACTCTCTGAGAGTAATTTCAGAGTAAAAACTTCGCTATATGCTGGAACATCTGTGAATTCTGGGCTACAAAAATGTTATAATGAACATATTGTGACAACGCTTCAGATGCAGAAAATCAGCAGGCAACCTTTAAATTTTAATCTAAAGGGCGCCTCAGAGACTACACGCGAAGCTCCTTTCCTGAAGGAGACCATGAAAGCATATCTTCTAGGTGCATTACACGATGCTTCTCTAAACAAAAAGAAACGCTACCGCTTTACCCAAAAAGGTATTGAATGGTTATCATTTCTTAAAGATTTATTCACTAGACTTGAATATAAGTCTTGGATCTATCGTGAGGGAAGCAGAAATGTATACACTCTAGAAACTCTTGCTTCATTTCTTGATTTTGAATTTGATCCAAACAAACTCGCTAGGTTAGAAGAACAAGTTTTCTACATCAGAGGATTTTTTGATGCCGAAGGCGGAATTCCTCATAATCTAAAAGATTTGTTTTATATCCAGCTAGTGCAAAAGGATCGGATTAAAATCGAGAAGATTACAAAGATGCTTAAAAGTCTTGGTATTGAAACTGGAAAGATTCATAATCCAAGTAGTAAAGTTGATCCAAATTATTGGAGAGTCTATGTGCGAGCAAAGTCGCATTCAGAATTTATTCAAAAAATTGGTTCTTGGCATCCTTTCAAATCTAAAATCTTTCAAAAAAGGATGATGATATAGTCCATGCCTTATGGCGACATAAGGAGGAAACATGAACAAGGCACGGGTAGCGGAAGCTGCTCGTGGAATATTTCAAGGTGAAAACAGTTAACGCGGACAGATGCGGACAAACACGCAGAAATTCGCAGAAACTTACAGAGTCGTTATTGTGTGTTCCAATTGGACACATAATGCCTGCCCGCCTCGGGCCATTCAGGCGGGGTTTGGGAGATACCAAAACTCCAGGGCACTCGGGAAAGACCGAGAAACCGAACGGAACAAAACAAAGGATACCTACAAGTCCCGCGTAGCTTTAGCGAAGTGGGATCGCAAAAAACCCCTTAATATAAGGGGTTTTTTGCTGCCAGAAAATACTTGACTTTTATACACAAAGTATGATATAATGCACGGCAGGGAGAACATAAACGTATGCGATTTTTGGGAATCAAGATGGAACGGCACACAGACCCGTTTCTGTTTTTCGGAGTTCTGTGGGGAGGCCTCGCCCTTCTCGTCAACTACCTGGTGCTTCCCCGATTTTCCGGGGTCCCAACCAAGTATATGACGACTGAGGTCGTCACGTTAGTGTTTGCTTTGGCCTGCCAGATCTGCTTTCTGGTTTATATCGTGCCCGTCGGGCACGAGAAGATTCAGGCCTGGAAGAGCCGGCGGCGAGAGAGAAGGGCTTTCTCATACTACATCAGAGGGAGAGATCTGCTCTGATCTAGCGGTTCAAGGTTCCGCGCGCGTTGTCGTGCGGGACCCTTTTTGTTTACCCTGAAGAGATTGAGGGTTTATCCCCACTTTTTATTTTTAATACTTGATTTTTTTATTCGTTATGATATAATATACTCAGAAGGAGAAACATCGTATGGCAGGAGTTCTTCGGTTTTTTAGAAACGTTTTTCTGGGATTGGTTCTTAGTTGCCTTTTGGGTGCTTTACTCACACATAGCACTTACGAAGGCGACAAGCTGGCCGCCAAGATGACTCGGGCCTCCGGGTACGATGTATCCGACCCGGAAGACCCCAAAGAAGCAGAGAGTTTCTGCTTCCTGTGGGCTTTTCGTTTCGGGGGAGGATGGGCATTGTGTCAGTCTATCCTACTCATGTCAAAAATCAGGCGGCGCCCAAAACTGCGGAGATGGGAAACCATCAACATTGAGCTGGAGGCGGAGTATCCGCCTCCACCCGGCAAAGAGCCGGAATGGCACACTGTCCGCTGAATTTCGCCCGGCACATCTGTAATATGGTGTGCCGGGCGTTCTCTTTTAAATTTTAATTTTTTCTGCTATATTTTGGAAACTGCGCGCGTAGCTCAGCTGGTAGAGCACTCGACTGATACTCGTGGGGTCCCAGGTTCAAATCCTGGCGCGCGCACATATGCATAAAATAAAAAAGGTTTGGGCGAGAGAAATATTGGATTCAAGAGGTAATCCGACGGTAGAAGTTGAATTATGGGTTGAATACAAAAAAAATGAAGCCGGGCAAATATGGGGTCGGGCAGCAGTACCATCAGGCGCATCTACTGGTAGCCACGAAGCAGTTGAGCTGCGCGATGGGGACAAGAGCAGATACGGTGGCAAAGGCGTCCTCAAGGCAGTTGCCAACGTGAATGGAGATATTGCCAAAGAGGTTGAGGGCAAGGAGTTCGACCAAAAAAAATTGGATGATTTTCTTGTGAAGCTGGATGGAACAGCAAACAAAGGCAGGTTGGGAGCAAATGCTATTTTAGGAGTATCGCTAGCTTTTGCCAAAGCCGCGGCCGGCGCGGAAGAAAAGCACTTGTGGCAATACTTCAAAGAAATTTCTGATACCACAGAATCAAAACTACCGATGCCGATGATGAATATCTTAAACGGAGGGGCCCACGCAAGCGGTTCTACCGATATCCAGGAATTTATGATAATTCCGAGAGGCGCCAAGACTTTTAAAGAAGCGCTGCGCTATGGCGCCGAAGTATTTCAGTGCTTAAAAAAAATATTAGCCGAAAAAGGCCTTTCAACCACCGTCGGCGACGAAGGCGGCTTCGCCCCAAAACTGGGTAGCAACGAGGCGGCGCTTCAGTTGGTAATGGAAGCTATAGTGAAAGCCGGTTACAAACCGGGTGAAGATATCTTTATCGCGCTTGATGTAGCCGCAACCGAATTGTACTCTCCTTCGCCAGAGGCTACGGCGGAGCAAAGCAAAGACGGCAAATACGAACTTGCGATTGAAGGCAAAACCCTTTCAAGCCAGAGAATGATATCTCTGTATGAAAACTGGATGCAAAAATATCCGATCGTTTCCATTGAAGACGGGATGTCGGAGGATGATTGGGAAGGCTGGCAAAATATGACAGAGAAACTTGGCAACAGGTTACAGATAGTGGGCGATGATCTCTTTGTCACCAATATTGAAAGATTGAAACAGGGCATTGAAAAGAAGGCGGCAAACTCCATCCTTATCAAACTCAACCAAATTGGTACAGTAAGCGAAACCATAGAAGCTATCCAGATGGCGCGCGAGGCCGGGTTTACCGCCGTCGTTTCGCACCGTTCAGGCGAGACCGAGGATTCAACCATTGCCGATTTCGTAGTCGGACTTGGTACCGGCCAAATCAAAACCGGTTCGCTCTGCCGCAGCGAGCGTACTGCCAAGTACAATCAATTGTTGAGGATTGAGGAACAGTTAAGATAGCCCCACCCCTTCGCCCCTCCCCCAAGGGGAGGGGTTGGGGAGAGGTTATTTTCGTAGACTTTCGTATTATTTCGTATAATTTTTGTATTATATGGCGAAATTATTTTTAGTGAGACATGGCAAAAGCGAATGGAATAAGCTCGGACTCTGGACCGGCTGGACTGATGTGGAGCTGGATGACGATGGCCACCGCGAAGCACTCGCGGCTGGGGAAATATTGAAAGACGAGCACATAGACACGGTTTACACTTCGGAGCTCAAGCGCACCCATCAAACTTTTGAAAAAATAAAAGAGGGTTCGGGCAAGCATCACCTCACCCACACTCCGCACAAGGCTTTGAACGAGCGGCACTACGGCATCCACACCGGCAAAAATAAGTGGCAGGTCAAAGAGGAAATAGGCGAAGAGGAGTTTCAAAAGATCCGCCGCGGTTGGGATACCCATATCCCAGAAGGCGAAACTTTGAAAGATGTCCATGATAGAGTGGTGCCTTACTACGAAGAGAATATCAAAAGAGATTTGAGTAAAGGCAAAAATGTGTTAGTGGTCGCACACGGCAACACACTGCGCGCGCTCATAAAGCACTTAGAAGACTTGGGCGAAGTAGAGGTCTGCGAAGTGGAAGTTGGGACCGATGAAGTGCATTTTTATCACCTGGACGAAAACTCCAAAGTTATCAGCAAAGAAATAAAAAAGAAATGACCAAAAAAACCAAAATAGTCTGCACCATCGGGCCAGCCACTGAGAGTCAGGAAATGCTTGAAAAGCTTTTGAAGGAAGGCATGAACGTGATGCGCCTCAACTTCAGCCATGGCGATTTTGCCGAACATGCACATAGAGTAGTAAACCTCCACGCCGCGATGAAAAAGACCGGACTACGAGCCGCCATCCTGCAGGACCTATCCGGTCCCAAAATACGCATTGGGGAATTCAACCAAGAGAGAGTGGAGCTACGCCCCGGCGAACTTATCACTATCACCACCGAAAAAATAGTGGGGGACGAGAAAAGAGTTTCTATAAATTATGAAAACTTTCCTAAGGAAGTAAAACCGGGAGACACAGTGATGGTAGATGACGGCAAGAAAAAATTTGAAGTGGTAAGCACAAGCGGCAACAAAGTGGTATGCAGAATATTGGTTGGCGGATACACCAAGAGCAGGCGTGGGGTCAACTTGCCCGATTCGGAGCTTACTATCAGCTGTTTAACAGCCAAAGACAAAGAGGATATAAAGTTTGGCATCGAGCATGACGTCGATTTCTTCGCCCTTTCGTTTGTCCGCCGACCGGAAGACATTGACGAGCTCCGCAAAATTTTGGTAGCAAACGGCTCTAAAGCTAGAATAATCGCTAAGATAGAAACCCCGCAAGCAGTAAAAAATATTGATGAAGTGATATCCAAAGCCGACGGCATAATGGTCGCCCGCGGAGACCTGGCGATTGAGATACCGGCCGAAAAAGTGCCTTTCGCTCAAAAAGAAATGATTCGGAAGTGCAATGATGCCGGGAAGCCGGTAATTACTGCTACTCAAATGCTTGAATCAATGATTAAGAGCCCGGTTCCAACCCGCGCCGAAGTTTCGGATGTCGCTAATG
>CAYQIR010000039.1:0-1835 GCA_964417625.1 uncultured Candidatus Saccharibacteria bacterium | reverse complement strand
CGTCGCGCGCGAGGCCAACAAGCTCACCATCACCGCGACGCAGATGATGGAGTCCATGATCGAGAGCCCGGTGCCGACGCGCGCCGAGGTCTCCGACGTGGCGAACGCGGTGCTCGATGGCACCGATGCGGTGATGCTCTCGGAAGAGACTACTCTCGGCGAATACCCACTGGAAGCGGTTAAGGTAATGGTGAGGGTCGCGAAGGAGACCGAAGAGAGTTACCCGGAGAGAACCATAGTGCATGTTCCAAAAAATACTGATTCGCTCGTAACCGACTCCATCACCGCTTCAGTCGTCAAAACTGCCCATGATGTAAAAGCTAAAGCGATAGTCACTCTGACCCATAGCGGCTTTACTACCAGGATGATTTCGCGCCATAAGCCAAGGATGCCGATTTTTTCTCTTTCTGCAAACGAAAAAACAATTAATCAGCTTTGTGCATCGTTCGGTTCGGTGCCTATTCACACAGAGGATTGGAAAAGTGTCAGTGAAGCTTTTGATATAGTGAGAGATATCTGTTTGGAAAAAGGCATAGGGAAAGTTGGGGACCGGGTAATCATAGCGGCCGGCGAACACAGCCCGGCCGACACCCATCCGACCAAAGAGACCAATATGATATTGGTAGAGACCATCTAAGGCACTCTATTTTTGATTTCGCCTCGGCCGAAGGAGAGAATGTTGTCTATGGTTGTATCCAAAATCCGATGGATGGCTTCGGTTGTATTAAACGCAATATGAGGAGTGACGATAACCCGTGGATGTCGTATGAGATAATGGTTGGCCAACACATTTTTTAATTCTTCAATTTTTGGATTCGGATTGTTCAATAAGCTTAATTCATCGGACATATCTTTTTCTTCCTCCAAAACATCCAGCCCGGCACCGGCGATAATCCCGGACTCCAACGCCTTCTCAAGCGCTGCCGTTTCGATGAGCCCGCCCCGTGCCGTGTTGACGAGAAACACGCCTTTTTTAATTTGATTGATATTGCCCATATTTATCATGTGCCTCGTGTAATCATTCAATGGAGCATGAAGTGAAATTACATCCGACTCGCGGAGCAACTCTTCAAAAGCGACATATCTAAACCCAAGCTCCTGAGGCATATTATCTTTAGGGAAAGGGTCATAAGCAATAACATTCATATTGAAGCCCCGGGCCATCCGTATCATATTGGCGCCAATGCGACCGGTGCCGACCACTCCCAATATTTTATCTTTCAAATCAAAACCGCGCAGGTTGCCTTGGGCGAAAGAACCGCTATGAGTAGTTTGCTCATGAGCTTCAGGAATTTTGCGGGACAAGGAAAGGAGCAAAGCAAAAGCGAATTCCGCTACGGTGTTTTCGCCGTAAGAGGGGACGTAAACTACTTCCACGCCTCGCGCTCGCGCTGCGGGAACATCCACATAATCAAAACCGGTAGAACGGGCGGCGATCAATTTCAAACTCGGCAATTTCGCCAGTTCATCCGCTTTGCACTGATGAGATACGAAGACCGATATAATTTCTGCAGAATTCAAAACTTCTTGCGGAGTTTCTTCAAAACTTTTGCAAAACGAAACATTATGGTCGCCAAACCTCCCGCCAATATATTCTTTCTCCCAATCCTCTTTATGCAAGTACAAAATGTTCATGAGGTAATTATAACTCACAAAGAAAGAAAACCCCACCTATCACTCTCTTCCTAACCCCCTTAATCTCCCTTACTTTAAGGGGGAGACCGCGCAACATAATCTACACTATCACTAAATAATAAATGGTAGTCACCCCTTCCTTAAGGTACCCTGAATTACAAAACTCCATAATTGGATAACTTCCTGGCCAACCCAAAACT
>CAYQIR010000038.1:0-8011 GCA_964417625.1 uncultured Candidatus Saccharibacteria bacterium | reverse complement strand
CTTTGTTAGTTTATACCAAAATTAGTACCAAAGGGAGTTTCGTAATTCAGGGTAAGGTAAGGAAGGGGTTGGGGGAAGGTTAGGAAATGAGACCATCAAAACCAAATCCTTGCAATTTTTATAAATATGGTGTTTGATATAAAAATGCTGATCTTTGTGAGTGTGGCAATTGCCGTCTATTTTTGTCTCTGGTTCCTAACAGGTTTTGTACTTGCCAAGTCCTACATGATAACAGAAGCAGTAATTGCTTTTGTGATTTCAGTAGCGTTAGGAATTGTTAGTATCCTGCATTTTATTGAGGTGTATAGGAGATATGCAATACACTAAGCCTCGCACTAGAAAGATTCTCTCTGAATCCATGCTGTGCGAGGCCATTTTTTATAAAATTTTAATTGCCCAATTTCTTTTCCTCCTCCGCAATCGCCTGAATCATCGGGATGACCGAGTCGGGGTTGAGAGAGGGAGTTATTTGATCAATTTACCATTATTATTTTATTGTCCACTTTTTCGCGACCGCGAATTTTTGACCAATGATACAATTTAGATATCAGATTATGAAAGAAAAAATTATTTCTATAAGTAAAGATGTTTTGATTACAATTGGAGCATTGGGATTTATATTTGTTGCAGCTACCGCTGGGAATGCTGTTCAACTTTTGAAATACACTCCGCTAGCAGGGAAGAAAAAATACAAAAGATATGAAATAAACAAGAGCATAAAAAAGCTCCTGGAAAGAGATCTCCTAAAAATAAACGAGGATAAACACAACAAATATTTAGAGGTTACAAATAAGGGAAGAAAACTGCTTCTTAGATACGAACTGGAAGGACTTGCCAAAGACAAACCAAAAAAGTGGGATAAAAAATACAGAGTGGTCATATTTGACATTTCAGAACAGAGAAAAAAGATTCGTGACCATTTAAGATTAATGTTAAGAAGTTTGGGGTTTGTATGTTTGCAAAATAGCGTATGGGTTTATCCTTATGAATGTCAGGAAATTATCGAATTGCTTAAGAAGTATTTGGACCTCAGGCAAGAGGTGATTTATATGAGTGTGGATTCAATCGAAAATGATGAGTGGTTGAGGAAAAAATTCAAACTAAAAATCGGTTTGTTTAAGTAAATTGGTTATTTATTCGCGGTCGCGAATTTTTGGACAATCGGATATCAAAATGGGAAACAAACCAAATCCTTGCAATTTTTATAAATATAGTGTTTAATGTTGGAGGAAAAGGAGACGGATTATGTGTGTTTCGGATAGAAATCTTTTGGAAGAGCTGGGACTGAGTCAGGCCGATCTTGCCCGGGCCATTGAAACTTCTAGACAAGCGGTAAACGTAGGCATTCAGCGCGAAGAAGTTTATCTCAATGTCCACCGTTTGTTGATGCTTCATGATACGCTGGCCAGGAAGCAAGATCGGCGCGCAACATTAGTTGCCAACATTCTGGATCGGGACCATGGAGTTACCGCGACCCCGATCACTCTGGACATTTTGGGACTAGAGCTAGAACCAAGACTCTTTCGCCTCATTTCCACAAATCAGTCGCTCCGAGACTATTTAAGGAAGATTGTCTCAGAACTTATACAGACCGAGTGCGATAAATTCGAAGGGTTATTTCGATAACTCTTCTGCTTGAAAGAGATCTGCGCCATCAGGTCTCTTTTTGTTTAGTTATTTTGTTTCTCCCACTTCGCTCCTAATTCAGAGCTTCGCGGGACAAGTTCTCCTCCTCTGCAATCGCCTGAATCATTGGAATGACAGAATCGGGGTTCAGAGAAATGGCTTCGATGTTGTTGGATACGAGGAAGCGGGTGAAGTCGGGATAATCGGAAGGAGCTTGGCCGCAGAAGCCGATGTATTTGCCTCGTTCGCGGCATTTTTTGATTGCCATCGCGACCAGGGTTTTAACAGCCGGATCGTTTTCATTTGAGATATGGGCGACGATACCAGAGTCGCGGTCGAGTCCGAGGGTCAGTTGAGCCAAGTCGTTAGAGCCGATTGAGAAACCGTCAAAGATGTCCAGGAATTCATCAGCGCGCAGGACATTGGCCGGGATTTCGCACATCACATACACTTTGAAACCGTCGTCGCCTTTGGCCAAGCCTTCTTCTTTCAAAATATCCAAAACTTTTTGGCCTTCATCAGGAGTGCGGCAGAAGGGGATGAGCGCCACGATATTTTTAAGGCCGAATTGTTCGCGGACTTTTTTCATCGCTCTCACTTCTAATTTGAAAGCGTCTTTGAATTTCTCGTCGTAATAACGCGAAGCGCCGCGCCAGCCGAGCATTGGGTTCTCCTCTTTGGGTTCGTATTCCTCGCCGCCAAGCAAAGTCGCATATTCGTTGGTCTTGAAGTCGCTGAAGCGGACCACTACGTCATTGGGATAAAAGGCAGCGCCGATTTGGGCGATGCCTTCGGCTAATTTATCCACATAAAAATCTACTTTGTTTTCGTAGCCTAGAGTAGCCTTTTCTATCTTAACTTTCAATGCGTGAGGCGCGCTTTCAAAATTGAGTAAAGCTTTGGGATGGACTTTGATTGTCGAGGCAATGATAAATTCTTCGCGGGCGAGGCCAACGCCTTTGTTGGGAATGAAAGAAAACATGAAGGCGCTCTCGGGCGAGCCAATGTTCATACAGACCTTTGTGTTGGTATGAGGCAGGGAAGTAATATCATGAACCTTTTCTTGCCATTCCAATTTGCCTTCATAAACTTTGCCGGTCGTGCCGCTAGAAGTATCTACCGTTATTATCTCTCCGGTTTTGAGTTTAGAAAGAGCGTTACCGGTGCCGATGACCGCAGGAATACCGAGCTCACGACTTACAATAGCAGCGTGGCTGGTACGGCCGCCCTTTTCGGTAATAATCGCCGAAGCGATTTTCATAATCGGCTCCCAATCGGGGTCGGTGATTTCGGTTACCAGAATTTCGCCTTTTTCAAATTCATTCAATTTTTTGACATCGGTAATGATGCGCACTTTGCCGCTAGCAATCTTGGTACCGACCGCGATGCCTATCACTTTGGGTTCTTCTGAAGTTTTTATCGAGTATTCGGTAACGGAGAGATGCTTTTTCTCGGACTGTACCGTCTCCGGTCTGGCTTGGACTATAAAAAGTTCACCTGTGACACCGTCTTTGGCCCATTCCATATCCATTGGAGTTGGCGTGCCGTGTCTTTCGGAATAATGGCGCTCAATTTCGAGGCCCCAGCGGGATAAGGTTAAAATTTCTTCATTGTTGAGTACAAAAATATTGCGGTCTTTCTCGGCTACTTCTACTTCTTTGACACTTCGACTTAGCTCAGTGTAAACCGGACTGCTTTTGGTCGAAGCATAAATCATTTTGTTTTCTTTGGAGCCAATGTCTTTCCGGATAATAGCGGGAAAGCCTTGATTCAAAGTCGGTTTGAAAACCAAATAAGCGTCGGGGGTGACTTTGCCTTGCACCACCATCTCGCCAAGGCCCCAAGAAGCGTCTATCTCCACCACGTCGCGGAAACCGCTTTCGGTATCGATAGTAAACATCACGCCCGAAGCGCCTTTGTCGGAGCGGACCATTTTTTGCACGCCGACCGAAAGAGCCACGTCAAAATGATTGAAGCCGCGGTCAACGCGGTAGGAGATAGCGCGGTCGTTCCAAAGCGAAGCCATTGCCATTTTAACCGCCAGAAAAATATTTTTTTCGCCAACTACATTGAGGTAAGTTTCGTGCTCGCCGGCAAAAGAGGCGCCTGGCAAGTCTTCGGCGGTGGCGCTGGAGCGGACAGCGGTGTCAGCTTCCTCCATTTTGTAAGCTTTGGACAGATTTACATAAGCTTCGGCCACTTCCACTTCGATTTCTTTGGGCATATTGGCAGCAACAATTTTTTCACGGATGGCTTTGCCCTTTTTTTGCAAATCTTTGATGTCTTTGGTATCCAGATTTTTGAGGACCTCCTTCATAAAGGAAAGCAAGCCCGCTTTCTCAATAAAATAGCGGTAAGCGTAGGCGGTGACGATAAAGCCATTTGGCACTCTAATACCTTTGCCAGTGAGGGTCACATACATTTCGCCGAGCGAAGCGTTTTTGCCGCCGACCATCGCAACATCATCATTGTTAACCTGATCAAACCAAAGAACAAATTTATTTTGTTTATCCATATGATACGAAAATTAAGCTAAGCTCTGGAAATGATAACGAAAATTTAAAAATAAAAAATTACTTATATATAAGTATATACAAGTCGGAGACATTACTCCCGAGCCGGCCTGTTGATATCCCGCCCCCAGTGAGCTTCCAAAAATTAAAACTGTCGCTCCTCTCCAAAAATTCTTGCGGATTTAAATTCAAATTTTTTGCTTTTTCCAAAAATTCTGTGTCAGCGAGTGCTCCCGCGTGCTCGGTATTATCCCAGCCATCTGAAGCGACAGAAATCAGAAGGGCACCTTCTGCAATATTTCTCAATGCAGACAAAGCAAGTTCTTGGTTCCTTCCACCGATACCGGGATTTTCTGAAATTTTAACTGTTGTTTCTCCTCCCATCAGAATACAAGTTTTGAGTTTTGGCTCACGCAGAGCCAGGTCTTTACCGACCTCGCTTGCATTGCCAGAAAGCCGGTCGGTTTCAATTGTCGCATCATATCCCAATTCTTTGGCTTTGCTCTCCATAGCTTCCAGGGCGTCAATATTGGAAACCAAAAGAATATTTTTGGCCGGAGCGGATGGGTCTTCAACAACCGTCGGGCCCGATGCAATCACAGAAATATCATTACCGAGCACATCCGAAAAAAGAAGTGAGGCCACTTGAGCGGGGAAGCAACTTTGAGCAAATTTGCCCCCTTTAACTTGAGACATTTCTTTCCTCACTTTATTTAATTCGTAAATATCCGCTCCCGCTGCGGTAAGTTCTTTAGTAATCCTTATTACTGTTTCTAAACTGGTCTCACCCGGCAATCCCAACTTCGCTGTAGCAGCTTCGTCGGGCAATTCAAACAAAGCCGAGCCGCCGCCGGAAATCAAAGTCAACACCAAATCCTTTTCGGTCAAATCTTTAACCATTGCCAAGATTTCTTTGGTCGCCTCTACGTTTTGCTGTGAAGGCAAGGGGTGGGTACCCTGGAAGTATTTGATTTTTCCTCGGCTCGCCAAAGCTTCAGCGGCGGCGGCTTCTCGCACATCAATGATAGCTCCTCGGGTAAGGTAATCGCCCAAAATATTTTCGATTATCCGGGCTCCATCCAAACCGCACTTGCCTATACCGACAAAAAACACTCTCTCAAAAGATTTCAAATTCAAAAAATAGCCGTCGATATTCAAAATGCCGTCCTTGACCGAGATTTTTTTTCTCAGAATCTTTTCGGTTGCTACCACCTGGAGCCCGGCTTCCAAAATTTCCAGAGCGTCCCTCCTCAAATCATTTGTCGCAAGCGCTTCTTTGTTTAAAATGATAGACATGGGTACATTCTACCACAAACCCCACCCAACCTTCCCGCTTGTAAGGGAAGGGAGGACAAATACACCGATTACTCACAATGTATATAATCTGTGTATATTAAAAAATTTAAAAATCAAGATTGTCCACTTTTGCGCGGTCGCGCATTTTTGGTCAATGTGAAATTTTATATAAAAAAGAAAGTGGTCGTTGCCTCCGCAATAACCACTAAATTTTCTGACGCCCATAAAGTTAGGCCGATTTGAGTTTTTCGAACGTTTCTTGAGTAAGCCGAGCCACAAAGATCGGCCAAATTGTACCCCGGCGCACATGGGTAGAATTTGAATTGAGCGAGGAGCGCAAAATGCCGACAGCTTCCAGTGCTTCTAGAAACTCAAAATGGTAATCTGCAATTACGTGGCTAGGCGAATTGCCGTGATCTTCGCCAAAACCAGAGGGGCCAAAGCCGGCGATAAGAGGTTGCCCCGTATTCTGATTTTGTTCTGCACCAAAGACTACCAGATCGTCCGGTTTCAGACGATCCATTTGGGGTTTCCACACCAAAGTGAGGCCCCGTTTTTTGAGTTCTTGCTTCAATTTTTCTTCAATCTCTTCGATTTTCATACGAACCTCCCAATTAATG
The DNA here is from genome assembly GCA_964417625.1 of uncultured Candidatus Saccharibacteria bacterium. Lineage (GTDB taxonomy): Bacteria > Patescibacteriota > Minisyncoccia > Phycocordibacterales > WO2-35-19 > CAYQIR01. Next base: position 1,956 of record CAYQIR010000038.1, on the reverse strand, counting down.
AATACCAAAGCTGTGAAATTTGTCAACAAAAAAACCGGCTTTGTTTTTAAAGCTAAGATAATAGATTTTAATTGAATATTTAGTAATAAGTTCTCTGTCGGGGTGCCGAGAATCGAACTCGGGTCTCACGAACCCGAATCGTGTATACTACCGCTGTACTACACCCCGACACAGGACTTATTCTATGTTTACTCGTCTCACCAGAACTTCATTTGGAATATAGTAGCATAAATGTCGGAATAGTTTAGAACTTTAATTTCACCTCCCCCGAGAGAAAGGTTTGATGTCGTGTCGCCCAAACTCGCACCCCAACGCAAAAAGACGATCTTGGTGTTGAGCCCGGAAAAAGACGATTGCGAGACCATAGCAAAGATGCTGGGTAGCAATCGGTGGTATAAAATCGTCAAAGCTTCAACCGTAGCCGAAGCAAAGGAGTTGATGCCGCAAGCTTCGGTCGTAGTTTGCGAAGCTTGTCTGCCGGACGGCAGCTGGCAGCAGGTCCTCGAGATGGCTCAAAATGAGGAAGAGAAAAATCAGCCCCTGGTCGTCGTATGCAGAGAAAATGCAGACGAACGACTATGGTCTGAAGTCCTCAATTGCATGGCCTACGATGTTTTGGCCAAGCCGTTTGACCGAGAGGAAGTATTCAGAATAATCAGCAGCGCAGTCAGGCATCAATCTGAAAAATAATAAAAAAATCTCGGAGGATGACATAACTTTGGCCAAGCGCAAGCTTGGCTTTTTTGTGTTCACACCGCGAAGCTCCCGAGCGAAGCGCAGGGAACGAAGTGGTGGGCACGAGAGGATTTGAACCTCCAACCTTTGCAGGATACGCTTCTGAAGCGTACGCGTATACCAGTTCCGCCACGTGCCCGAATTTTAACACTATAACACGATTTTAATATCACCCCCAACCCCTCTTATTTTAAGAGGGGGGCAGGGAGGGTGATATATTGCATTATTTTGGATAATTTGATAGTATGAGCCAACAATATGTTAATGATACGACTGCAAAGAGTAGGCAGAAAGCATGAGCCGGTGTTTCGGCTTGTTTTGACTGACTCCAAAAATGGCCCTAAGAGCGGTAAATTCTTGGAAATTCTGGGCCACTTTGACGCTCGCCAGAGCGAAAAGGCTGAATTTAAGATAGAACGGGTCAAGCAACTGATAAGCACTGGCGCCAAGCTTTCTGACACCGTCCACAATCTTTTGGTAGAAAGGAAGCACATAGAAGGTAAAAAAATAAACAACCTGCCAAAAAAGAAGCCTATAGTATCGGAAAAGGCCGCCGACTCCGCTCCAAGCTCCCAGCCTTCGCAAGATGCTTCGGCGGGGCAAGCCGTCGAGCTAAAGGAAGAAGCTCCCGTAGAGCCTGAAGTCCCCGTATCCGAAGCTTCGGCGGAACCCACAGAAGCAGTTGTGGAAGAGAAAAGTTCATAATATAATCAAAGAGTCCGAGTTATAAATAAATTAGCCAAACTGAAATGGAAACTGATGCTCAATTTTTGGATTACGTGGTCAAAGGCCTGGTAGATCATCCTGAGTCGGTCAAAATTAACCGCACTGTCGATGAGATGGGAGTGCTGCTCTCGCTCGATGTTCACCCGGACGATATGGGTAAAATCATCGGCCGCAGCGGCAACACCGCCAAAGCCATCCGTATTTTGCTCCGAGTGGTCGGCATGAAGAACAACGCCCGGGTCAACCTCAAAATCAACGAGCCGGAAGGTGGCCGCCGAGAGAAAAGCGAAGCCATCCAATCTCCGGCTATGAAATCGGTTGATGATGTGATGGAAGACCTTAAGCTCTAGATAATAGACTTTAGATATTAGTTTTTAGGCAAAAGTGCGTCCTCTAGACGCACTTTTGTTTTTATAGTATAATGTAAATAGAGGCAAACATCCTACGCAGACCCCCGAATCCGAACAGATTCTGATAATGAAATATTGTTGTCAA
>CAYQIR010000037.1:0-8058 GCA_964417625.1 uncultured Candidatus Saccharibacteria bacterium | reverse complement strand
GAAAACGTGATCGAAGTGCCTTACGGAGATGTTGAATCGCTCCGGGAGACACTCGCAAAACACGGGCAAGAAGTCGTAGCCCTCATCGTCGAACCGATTCAAGGCCAGAGCATAGAGACTCCTCCTGCAGGCTATCTCAAATCGGCAGTCGAGCTTTGCCACGAGCATGGCGCTCTGGTTATTTTTGACGAGGTCAAAAGCGGCATGTCGCGAAGCGGCACCTTCTGTGCTTTCATGCAGGAAGACGCGGTGCCGGACGCGGTCACCGTCTCCAAATCACTCGGCGGCGGCTCCCGCGCAATTGGAGCAATGGTCACAAGCGAAGAATTGTTCAAGCAAGCCTACGGCAGGAAAATGTGGAGCGGCCTGCACACCACCACCTTTGGCGGACTGGGAGTCTCTTGCGCCGTCGCCATCGAATCGCTCAACATTTTGGGCAATCCGGAATTCCAGAAGCAAGTCCAAGAAAAAGGCGTTTACTTAAAAAATGTGCTTCTCAAACTGCAAAGCAAATATCCTGACAAAATCGTTTCAATCAAGGGCAAAGGCCTTATGCAAGCCATTCAGTTCAACTTCCGTAAAATTTTCAAGGATAGTGATTTTGAAATCCCGAATCTGCCGCTTATCAACACTTTCGACAAAGCCATGATGGCCGCCCTCATCCGCACTCTTTACACCAAATACAACATTATAGCTCACTTTGCCGACTCCAACGTAGACACTTTGCACGTTATGCCGCCTCTCGTTGCCGAGAAAGAACATCTGGATAAATTCGTTTCGGCAATCGACGATATTTTGGATAAAGGCCTCATCTCCATGGCCGCCATCTTCATCAAAGAAAACATCGCCGACAAACTCTCCTAATCCCCTTTATTTACTACATCTTTTGCAAGCCTCCAGCTTCCTTGCATTTTTATCTTACATATGATATAATGGTAGACAGAAAGGAGGCACCGATTGGGTCTAATCAGAAAACTTTATGAGGTTTCCGCGACCCCTCTCTCCGGACAATACGATCTCGTGGTGCCCATGGACTATGGGACCCTACGAAGAACCGGTAGCAAAATCCTGCCGAAAGCGGGAGAAGCTTGCATCAGGGTAGCCGCACATTTTGTGGCCTCGGCGATAGCGAAGAAGATCTCCTGGGCGGAGACGGATAAGTTCGGTACCCCGCTCCACGAGATTGTGAGCGCCAAGTTAGCGATCATCGCAGAATACAGGCTCACAGCCGATATTGTAACGGCCATGATTCATCACGCCGTCAACTCCATCAGCGAGGTGGAGACGATCATCGCCGCCAATCCGGATGCCAAGAGAATCATCGTCGTGAGCGACTGGCGGCACACACGGCGAATCCGCAAGATCTGGAAGCACTTTTTCAAAGGCGATCTGACATTCGTTTCAACCGACGAGGAGTGGGACGAGGACCATGCCAGCTGGTTCTGCCGGTCGAGCTTTCGGAGACTTCTCTCCGACATGGCCGCTGATCTTTTCACAAGGGTTCGAGGAGTAGAAGCCATGCGAGGCATAGCCCACACCAACTTCGTTAATCCCCAGTAGTATTTTTAGCCCGGCGTGCATGCACGCCGGGCTATTTGTTTTATATTTTCTCCGCCACTTTTCCACATTGATTATTCATATTTTTTTAAATATATATTTAAGTATGACCGGTATCATTTTGACACCCAGCTTGGCTGCCCGCCAGATGGAGCCGGTATACATAGACTTGCCGACCCGCTCTTTGTATATAACCGGAATTTCTACTGTTTTCAGCTTGCGCTTCAAGATCCATATCATAAACTCTGGGTTAAACGTGCCATCACCCTTGGAAAGCGGGAATAAGTCTTTAACTTTCTCCAAAGCCTTCCTGCTAATGAGCTTGTAAGTACAGCCAACATCAGATAATAGTGGGCCATTGAATAAAACTTCCACCCACTTGGCCCAGAGCCAGTTGCCGAATCGCACCGGATACGGCATAAAAGCTCCTTCCCACATCACCTCCCGCGACGTGCGGGCTCCCAGCACCACATCAAACTCGTCGCTGTACGAAAGAAATTTTTCGATATCCTTAGGCTGAAAAGTGCCGTCCGCTTCAGTGACGACGATAAGGTCCCCTGTGGCCTCCCGAAGCCCTCGCATAATCGCGTGTCCATAACCCTGGTACTCGCTTTCAAGCACATAGACCGCCTTGGTCTTTTTGATTTGTTCGGCCGTGTCCTCAAGGGCATTGTTGTCGACGGCCACCACCTCATCGACAAAGCCGGTCGCAAAAAAACCGTCGATGACTCCGCGGATGCTTTTGGCTTCGTTATATGTCGGTATAACCACGCTGACTTTTTTATTTTTATACATAGTTAATGGCCTTAGCGAGCTTTTCCATTAAAGCATTTAAGCTGTGATTTTGGAAGACATATTTTTGGAGTTTGAGAGAAGCGTCCGCCTTTTCGGCACTATCGGCGTTAAGCCAAAACTCTATTTTCTCGGCTAGCTCAGAAGCGGAATAGTCCTGGATTATCATTCTTTCATCGATCTCTCCCTTGAGCGACTCATTCGTCACCACCACAAGACAGCCGCAAGCAGCCGCTTCCAAAATAGTTTTATCGAAGCTGCCTGTCGGCGTAAGGTTTACAAAAATATTATGCTCAGAGTAAATTGTCGGCGCATTATAGTTTGGCACGCCCGGATGAAAAATTACTTTGCTTTCAAGATTTAATTTTCTAGCTTTCGCTTTTAGATTAGCGTAGAAATCCGTATCTTTAGGCGAAGGGTCGCCGTAAAAATTGCATCTAAAATTTATATCCTTTTGATTCAGCAGGTTCAGAGCATCGATCAACAAGTCCGGTTTTTTGATCGGGCTCATCCTCCCCAAAAACAAAATCGAATTCCTCGATTTTTCAATCTTTAAATCTTTAAATCTTTCGGTATCTATGCCGACAGGCATAATAGAAGTTTTTTTATACCTGGCCACAAAAGCAAACTCCGAAGTACAAAAAACTTTGTTTGCCAAAAATACCGATAACCTTGTCAACACACCCCCCACCGGATGATTGCGCCACAAAAATACCATCTTCCGCATTATTTTCCAAAAAATCCCGCCCAGCAAAACATATTCCTGGTTCATATGCACAAAGACGGCATCATAACTTAAAGATTGAAAGAAGCAAAGATTGAAAAATTTAAAAATATATCTTATTTTTTTAAGAATTGAAAATTGAAAATTGAAAATTGAAAATTTAAGCTCTTTTCCAAGAGAATATACTTTCACATTACCGGGTAAATCAAGTTTACCTTTCCATAAACAAACGACGTAAATAAACTCAAACTTGAAAGAGAGCTTATAAATCCAGGTATGGAAAAATCCCAAGATCGGGTCTTCTCTATCTACTTTCTGAGTGAGCACAAGAAGCCTCATTTTATTCTTTATTAAAAATAAAAAACTTATATAAAATGAAGTTTTGTATCATCACAAAAAATCCTGCAATAACTTGAGAGACAATGTACCAGATGCCCAAGAATTCCACGCACACAAACATCAAAATCGTGTTGGTGGTCACCCCCAAAACAGCCGCTACAAAAAATTTTGAAAATTGCCGGTGCATTCTGTCAGTTTTCATATCCTTAAAAACCACAAACTTTTGGAGAGTAAAGCTGATCAACAAAGACAACAAGAAAGACAGAACAGAGGAGTACAAATACCAAATGCCGACCACGTCGGTGAAAACATAGAGAGAGCCAATATTGGCCGCTGCCGCTGTAATCCCACAAAGGAAATAGCGCACCACTCTAAAGGAATTGAAAGCGGTTATCTTGAGTTCGGTAATCCTCGATATAAAATTTTTGCTTTTAAAATTCAGGGCCGCCTTTGATATGGAAGCGGCGTATCTCTCGAGATAATTTTTCTCCGAATTTAGATGTTTGTCTGCGGCTATTTTGGCCATTTCCCCCATTTTCTTTGCCAAATCCGGATTTTGATAAATCTTCAATATACTCCTCGCCAAACAATCCGAATCTTTGGCATCGCAAACCAGGGCCGCCTCTCTTCCAAAAATTTCTCCGGCCACTCCGGTTTCCGAAAGCACCAGCGATTTCGCGAAATAGGCCGCTTCCACCGTAGAAAGGCCGTAGCCCTCATACAAAGAAGCGGATACGAACAAATCAGCCATTTTGTAATACGCGGACAAGTTATTCTGCCAGCCGGCAAAAAACACTCCGTCTGCAATACCAAAATTTTTAGCCAGCTGTTCCAAATGTCCTCTTTCCGAACCGTCTCCCACTATGCAGAGCCCGATATCCGGATTATTTATTTGTTTAATCGCAGCAAAAACCGATTCTATGTTTTTTTCTTTTTCCAGTCTGCAAACCATGAGCAGAGTGAACAGGAACGGTTTTGGCGCCGCCTCGCCGGAATCCGCCCCAAACTCGGCTTTTATAGGGAGCAAATCTATGTTATTTGAAAATTGCCGGATGCCCTTTTTGATTCTTTCCGATACCACTCTGACCCGGTTGGAATATTTCACCACAAATTCGGCCACAAAAAAGCGGATTTTGTTTAAGAGCGACGATTCTCTGAAATACACGCTTTCAAAATCGGTATGGATTTGAATATGGAGAGGCAAACCAAAAAACAGTTTCGCCAACACTCCCACCACACCTGTTTCAAACGGGTCCTGGCAAGTTAAAATAATTTCTTTGCCACCGGAGTTTTTGAGGATTTTTTTTATTATCCTTAGGAAATCAACAAAATAGAGTGCCCTTATTTTGGATCTGCTAGGATACAAAAATACATTTGACGAGAGTTTCTCGTTTTTGAATTTTTGATTGTCTGGAGTAAACACAATCAGATGAAGCTCGTTAAATTATTTGCAGTATTTAATTTGCCTCTGTCTGACCACAGAATTCTCTTCAAATATTTTTTGGCCCATTCCTAAAGAAATAACTTTCATGCTTTTAGATTATCGTAAACTCCCAAAAATTCGTGGGCTATTTCGTCCCAAGTGTGGATAAAGCTGAAACTCCGCACTTTTTCTTTAGCTCTTACATATCCTTCGGTGGTCAACAAGTCAAGAACAGCTCTTTCTATTTCATCCTGATCGAGCGGATTAACAAATATTCCCGCATCTTTTACCCTGTCATAAATCCCAATTTCTTTAGTACAAACAAAAGGCCGGTTCAGGCGGATGGCGGCCAATATCATATTTGGGCTTATGTCACCAAGTGAGACTAGTATAACCGCGTATGCCTCGGACATTTTTTTCATAAATTGTTCATAGGGCAACTGCTCCATGAACAAAGTGGCTTCTTTGTCTTTGTCTCGCACTTTTTCAAAAACATTTCTTAAAATATCAAAATTTTTCCAAACTAAATTGCGCCCGGAGCCAATGAATTCTTTAGAATCAAAATCTTTGTCAGACTCTTTTGGTCCATAGTAATTTTCAACGACGCAAGTATCGGTTTCTTTTAGCCCATAAGCTTTGACAAAAATGTCTCTTTGCCAATCGGTGGAAAAGATTATTTTGGAAGCGTTACGAAGAGTCCATTTTGTCAATTTGAAAATTATTTTTTCCTTGCGGGAAAAGTTTGAAATTTCGGATTGGTAGAAATTTCTTAATAAAACTTTTTTCTTGGTGCGCTCTACATATTGTTCCCACAAAAAATCTCCCCCGGTTCTGATAATGCCCTTCTTGCCCAAAATCTTGCAGAGAAATATCGTTGGCAAACCGACACTGAAAGTGTCTAAAATAAAAACCGTATCTGACCAGATTGCGGCCGGAATAATTTTTAAAAGGAAATATAAGTGCCTTACTCCGGTAGGCAGGTAGTCCTCCAGACCAAAAGTGCGAACTTTAGCCGAATGTCCGGCCCTGACAAAGGCCTTTTTTAGATGTTTGGCGTATTGGGCCGGACCCCCTATTTTAGGGGGAAAAATGCCCGTAGTAATCAAAATTTTAAGCTTTCTTTTGGGGGTCATATATGCTATTGTCTTTATTGAATTTTACTAATTTAATCATATTTTTAAAGTTATGGAAAATCCCCAGATTACGATTTACGGCTTCGGCTACGTAGGCAAAGGCATCTACCAATTTCTAAAGGATCATTATGCTCTCCAAATTTTTGACCCGGTAGTCAAAGACCCCTTGGTTAAAAATAGTTTTAAAGATTTAGTTAAGACTCCGTACGCGGTAGTTTGCGTCCCCACGCCTCAAAGCAAAGACGATACCTGCGACACATCGATTGTGGAGGAGGCCATCACAAAATCCAAGCATGACTTTTACCTCATTAAGTCCACTGTCGTTCCCGGAACAACCGCCGGCCTGGTCAAAAAAACCAAAAAGAAAATTGCCTTCAGTCCGGAATATTTGGGCGAGGGGAAATATGAAATACCTTTCTGGCAAAATTTTCCCCACCCGACCAACATGAAGCTTCATCAGTTCCATATCTTTGGCGGTGACAAAAAGACCACTACCAAATGGGTTGAAATCTGGCAGAAGATTGCCGGCTGGAGCCCTACCTATGCCCAGACTGATAGCACTACGGCGGAACTTGTGAAGTACATGGAAAACTCATTCATAGCCACCAAGAAAATATTTTGTGATGAGTTTTTCGACATAGCAAAAACGTTTGGAGTGGATTATAACGAACTTAAAGAACTCTGGCTCTTGGATGGCAGAGTGGGACGTTCCACCACCCTTATTTATCCGGAATCCCGAGGGTTTGGGGGCAAATGCCTGCCAAAAGATGTCAATGGCATAGTCAAACAATCCGAAAAACACGGCTATACCCCAAAACTTTTGAAGCAAGTACTCGCCATAAACAAAGATCTTAGAAAAGACAAGGATTAGCCAAAGACTTTTTTCATCTGTTCAGTTATCAAGTTCCAGTCGTATTTTTCTCTGACCATTTTGAAGGCGTTGTCTATTACCTGATTTTTATTTGGGTCGGTTATAACTCTTTTAACAGTATCAACAATACTTCCAGCATTGTCCGGCTGGCAAAAATAACCCGTTTGTGCTTCCACCCCACTCCGCTCCCGCTTCGCGGGATCTACGAGAAAATCAACAATGCCTCCAACCGGAGTTGCGATTACGGGGAGCTTCCCAGCCATTGCTTCCAAAAAAGAATTGCCCATACCTTCAGAGAGAGCCGGGCGGATAAAAATGTCGCAAGCTTTCAGGTATTTGGGCAACTTATCGTGCGAAACATATCCTTTGAAAATTACCCTGTCTGAAACCTCCAAATTTTTTGCCAGTTTCTCCAATTCCGGTCTAAGCCGCCCTTCGCCAAAAATAACAAACTTAATATTCTGGGACAATTTCGGCAAAGCTTTAATTACATATTCTAATCCATTTTTTACAGATAGCCGAGAAGTAGTAGCTAAAGCAAGATCCTTCTCCTCGAGTCCGAGACCTTGTCTTATTTTTACTCTTTCTTCTTCACTTAATTCAATGTCAAAATTTTCGATATCTACACCATTTGGAATTATCTCTACTCTGCCGCGATAACCTAATCTCTTCACTCGCTCCGACAAATACGAACTGATAGCGGTCAAAATTTTGGTATTTTGCAGAGCCAATCTCCACGACAAATCTATCAGACCTAGCCATCTGTATTTGAAATGCTTCTCCGAATCCCCTTCCTGTAAAGTGAGGATGGTTGGCGTCGGACGCCAAAACTTTAAAATGTTCGCAATGTAGGCCGCACCGCTCCCGAAGCTCGCCATCATGCACCAGAAAAAGTCATAGCGGTTTTTATTATTCAGTCCAATAGCTTTCAGCGCTCCCCAAAAAGGCAGAACCAGCTTGTCTATGAGAGGAATGCCGATACCTAACCTGTGCACGTTTACATTTCCAACCCTTTCTGTCTTTGGCAAGCCGGATTTCAGTTTGGCAGTAATTAAGTCAAATTGAACGTCCGGAATCCTATCTGTGATTTCCTTAATAGCCACCTCGGCGCCACCAACAAACGGGTAATAGGCTGTAGAAAATATAAGTATTTTTTTGGGATTGGCCACGTAACTTATACTACCAAAAATCGGGATTTTAGACACCTATCACAGACTGA
>CAYQIR010000036.1:0-8197 GCA_964417625.1 uncultured Candidatus Saccharibacteria bacterium | reverse complement strand
GAACCCCCTCTTAAGGTAAGAGGGGGCAGGGGGTGATATTATTGTTTAAATAAATCAAATAAAAAGTAATCAACAGGGAGGCTGGTTATATTGTTTTTCTTTGTGATGTATAATTAAAGTCAAATCATGACTTCCAATTTTCAATCATCATTCATACCCAAAGATCCGGTGGTGACGGAGGACGTTTTCAAAAAGAAAAAGGCCGGGCCTGTCGGAGTTTTGGCGGTTTCCTTGTTTATATTTTCAATCATCATTGCCGGAGCGATGTTTGTCTACAAAGGCCTCCTGAAAAATGAGATTCAAAACATCCAATCCGAGCTTGCCGCCGCCGAGAAAAACATAGACAAAAAAACCATAAACGAACTGATGCAATTCAGCAAGAAATTGAACATCGTCAAATCAATCGTGGTAAAGCACCAAGTCGTATCGGGTTTTCTGGACTCTCTGGCTTCTTCTACCGTCAAGACGGTGCAGTTTACCAATTTAAGCTTTGGCACCTTGTCAAAAGACAACTTATCCGTCACCTTGACCGGCAAGACTGTCAACTATGCGAGCGTAGCCCTTCAGGAAAATGTATTTTCCAAAAATAAATTTTGGAAAAACATGCAGTTTTCGGAACTGGGGCTCTTGGATAAAGGCATGATTTCTTTTAAAGTCGCGGTTGGAATTGACCCGCAAATCATTTTGTACTCGCTTTTCGCCGCCCCGGATGCCTTAAGCAGCGATATACAAAATAGCCCGGACAACTTGGACGGTTTGGATATGCTGGATTCGGAAATAAATAATTTATAATTTTGCCATGAGCGCCACTTCAATACTTGCCTATATAATACTGACACTCTCAATAGGGTATGCTTTTGTTTACCCGTCTTGGAACGACATCAGGGCTTTGATGGATGAAAAGCAGAAATACCAGGATTCTTTGGATAAGACGGCCCAGATAGAAAGCAGAAAAAATGAATTGCTGGCTGAATTAAACAGCATGTCTGCCGCTGACCGCCAAAATATAGAAACAGTGGTGCCGAGCTCTTTGAATTTTGTAAAGCTGGTTTCCGATATTGACGCAGTCGGAGCAAAACGGGACATCTCCATAAGCAAGATTACTTTCCAGGAGCTAAACCCTTCGATCGGTGGTTCCATCAGCGAAGCGCAGGCTCCAAATGCCTATCAATCGGCGCTCATTGGATTTTCTTTTACCACCAATTACGATAATTTCAGGGCTTTTTTGGATGAGCTGGAGACAAGCATGAGGATTTTGGATGTCAAATCCTTAAAAATAGATCCGGGGCCAAACGGGGCGACTTTCCAGTATAGCGTGGAATTTGAAGCCTATTGGTTAAAATCAACATGAAAAATTCAAAAAATAAGCGCGCCGTCATATTGGCAATCATCCTAGTCGGACTCCTTATCGTCGGCTACAAAGTCGTGTTTATAGCTCCCGAGGATATCGGCTCTATCGTCAATGAAAACATTTCGGCGAGCGGGAGAGTGGAAGCCTTGCTGCAGCAGGTTGAACAAATAAGTTTTAATACGGAAGTCCTGAATGATTCAAAATTCAAATCGCTCAAAAGCATAGATTTGCCGCTCTTGTCTTTGCCGGTCGGCAGGACAAACCCGTTTGCCGGAATTTCCAATTAAAGTAGAAATACCATGAGTATTTTAGACATTCTTGTAAAACAAGGAGTAATTGAAACTAAAGATTTGCCGGCAATCAAAGAGAAGAGCCGGTCCGGCGATATTGACGAAGCGCTGTTGTCTCTCGGCATAAACGCCGAGGATATTCTCAAGGCCAAGGGGGAGTATTACTCCATTCCAGTCAGAGCGGTTGATGTCGCTACTATCACCAGCAAGCTCCTTGATTATATCCCGGAAGAATCAGCAGTGTATTACCAGTTCGTGCCGATCGGCCTCTCAAACGGCATTTTGGAAGTGGGAATAACCAATCCGGACAATATTTCGGCGCGGGATGCCATCAATTTTATTTCTTCCAAAATCAACCTGCCTTTCAAGCTTTTTATAATTTCCCAAAGCGATTTTGACAAAGTGGTGAATCTTTACAAAGGACTTTCGGGCGAAGTGACCAAAGCGCTGACAGAATTGGAGACCGAATTTCTGACCGAATCAATAAACAAGGACGACAAAGCCGAAGCGGAAGAAAAAAATAAGGGGATAGAAGAAGTGGAAGAAAATAATCTTACCGCTTCCGAAGGGCAGGATACAAAGGTTATTGAAAATGCGCCGGTTACCAAAATAGTGGCAACTATGCTCCGCTACGCGATTGACGGTAGGGCGTCCGACATCCACATTGAGCCTACTTTTTCAAATGTCAGGATCCGTTTCCGTGTTGACGGTGTCATGAATACTTCTTTGGTTTTGCCGGCGAGGGTTCATTCAGCGGTAGTGGCGAGGATCAAGATCATGTCCAACATTAGATTGGATGAAAAAAGGAAGCCTCAAGACGGCAGATTCAGCGCCAAGCTTAATGAGCGCAAAATAGACTTCCGCGTCTCAACTTTTCCGACTTATTTCGGCGAGAAAGTGGTGATCCGTATTTTGGATCAGGAAAAAGGCATCCACAAGCTGAACGATCTTGGTTTAAGCAAGGGCAATCTGCAAAAAATAATGGAAGCCATCAATCTGCCTTACGGCCTGATTTTGATATCGGGGCCTACCGGCTCCGGCAAGTCAACCACTCTTTACTCAATGCTGGGAGAAGTGGATCGGGACCACAAAAACGTTTTGTCCTTGGAAGATCCGATTGAATACAATGTGGACGGTATGAGCCAGTCTCAGATGATGCCGGAAATAGGGTATACTTTTGCCTCCGGACTGCGCACTACTTTGCGCCAAGACCCGGATATCATAATGGTCGGCGAGATCCGCGATAAAGAGACGGCTCAGCTGGCTATCCAGGCGGCCCTCACCGGTCACCTCGTATTTTCCACCATACACACCAACAACGCTATCGGCGCTATTCCGCGTCTCGTAGACATGGGGGTTGATCCGTACCTGATCGCTCCCACTTTAGCATTGGTAATTGCCCAAAGGCTCGCTAAAACCCTTTGTCCCGGAGCCGGCGCGCCGGTCCCGATTGATGCCGGCTTAAAGATGATGATAGACAAACAGTTTGAAGATCTGCCGGCGGCCTACCGGAAGGAAATTCCAATCGGCCGGCAAGTATACAAAATCGCGCCCGGGCCGAACTGCCCGACCGGGGTGAGAGGTCGGGTGGCGGTGATGGAAGTTTTGCCGATTGACAAGGAACTGCAGCAAATTATTTTAAAGACCCCGACTGAGCAGGAAATCTGGAAATACGCCCGAAGCAAAGGCATGCTAACCATGAAAGATGACGCCATCATCAAAGTCTTTGAGCGGGTAATCCCGTTTGAGGAGTTTAACGGGTTGTAACCTCATCCGGCCTCCGGCCACCTTCTCCTTGATTAAGGAGAAGGAAGACGCGAGCATTTTTTCTATAATCATAAATATCCATATTTTTCAACATATTTTGGTAAGTGTTTTGACAAAATCAAAAAATCTACTCAAATTCCTTGACAAATTCCGTAGGTTTGTTATCCTTTAAATAGGAGGTCAAGATGACCATCAAGCGCTGAGAAGCGCTCTACTGGAAACGGTGGGGCGCTTTTTTTATTCCAAACTATCTCCTATAATTTTTATAACTCCTTTTATATCCTCCTCAACTTGTCTGTTTTTGAACCTCAAAACTTTATAATCAAGTTCTTTGAAAAATTTATCTCTTATTTTGTCATACTCCAGATTTTCTTTTTTGTTGTGAATTTCGCCGTCAAGTTCTATTACCAATCTTTTTTCCGCGCAATAAAAATCCAAAATGTATCCGCCTATGCTATATTGTCGTTTAAATCTGTTACCTAATTTATTGTTTCTTAATTTTTCCCACATCAATTTTTCTTGAGAAGTGGCTTTTTGACGCAATTCTCTTCTCCTGTCTCTTAATTCCAGTATGTTGTGAAATAATCTCATATACGTCCTCATCCCAGCCCCTCTCCTTGCCAAGGAGAGGGGGCGAGCAGTTTCTACATTATACTAAAATCTAGATTGGGGTGAGGACTTTTGTCAGGTGAGGTTTTAATCTATCAACACTTTCCACCCCTTGATTTTTTTGGCTCTGGTATAATTTAACTGATGGCCGAAGAAGAAAAAAAATACAAAATCATCATAGTTGACGACGATGATTTTTTGGTAGACATGTACGCTTCCAAATTTAATGGTATCGGGGTGGCGGTTGATGTCTGCAAAACGGGGGAGTCGCTCTTGGAAAAACTGCGGGCTGAGACACGGGCCGACCTGATACTTTTGGATATTGTAATGCCGAATTTAAGCGGCATTGAAGCGCTCCGGACTTTGCGCAAAGAAAAGCTGGGAGAAGGCATCCCGGTAGTGATGCTCACCAATCAGAACGACGAGAAAGACATAAGCGAATCCAAATCCCTCGGCATCAGCGGCTACATAGTCAAATCAGCGGCGACCCCTTCCGAAGTAGTGCTGGAAGTCATGAAAATTATTAAAAACCCGGCTGCTTCTTAATAATTTATTTAATATGGAAGATCTAGACATATTAGTTGATTTGGTGGTCAAAGAAGGAGCTTCAGACCTGCACCTGTCTGAAGACAGAATCCCTTTCGTCCGGGTAGCCGGGCAGCTGGTGCCCTTAACCAAACATTCCAAATTTTCAAGGGGGGCGATGGAAGGCATGCTCGGCAAATTACTTTCTGACTTAAAAAAGAGCTCCTTTAAAATTTCCCAAAGCGCCGATTTTACCTACGAGCACAAAGGAGAAAGGTTCAGGACCCACGTTTTTATAGATCAGCAGAGGATTTGCATCGCGATGCGCTATATTTCCAGGAATGTCCCGACTATCGCCGAGCTGAACCTGCCGGCCTCTCTGGAAAATTTTGCCAGATTGAAATCAGGCTTTTTCCTGGTAGTAGGCCCGACCGGCCACGGCAAATCAACCACTTTGGCTTCCCTTGTAAATGTCATCAATAACGAAAGATTGGAGAATATAATCACTATAGAAGATCCGGTAGAGTATGTCTTTACCCCTCAAAAGTCTATTATCCATCAAAGGGAAGTTGGTATGGATACGCCGAACTTCGGCGAAGCCCTGCACGATTCCTTCCGGGCCGATGTCAATGTCATCATGGTCGGCGAGATGAGAGACGCCGACACTATGTCAACCGCCGTTTCTGCGGCCGAAACGGGCCACTTGGTTTTTTCCACCTTGCATACCAACAGCGCCTCCCAAACGGTAGAGCGCATCATAGACTCGTTTGCCGCCAACCAGCAGAACCAAATCAGGGTGCAGCTGGCGGCTTCGCTTTCCGGCATCTTTTCTCAGAGGTTAGTCCCTCGAATATCGGGCGGCCTGATACCGGCTTACGAATTGCTTATTAATAACACCGCCATCGCCAACCTTATCAGGGACAGAAGAACTTACGAGATAGACACGGTCATCCAGACCAGCTCTGGAGAAGGTATGATTGATTTCAACAGATGCCTGGCGGATAAGGTCAATAAAGGCGATATCACTCTGGAAAACGCCTACCTTTATTCAACCGACCCGCGCTCTCTGGAAAAAATGCTATAAACTTATGCTTTTTCTATACAAAACTATAAATAAGCTGGGTGAGAGAGAGGAAGGCGAGATTGAAGCTTTCAGCCGGGACGCGGCTATCGCCGCTCTGCAAAGGAAGGGTCTCGCGGTGTCTGCCGTCAAACCGAAAGACGAAAGCGACGGCGATATACTCAAGAAGATATCTTTTTTGAACAGAGTTTCCAATAAGGACGTGGTCATACTTTCCAGGCAGATGGCCACCCTTTTTGAGTCCCACGTTTCCGCTCTCAGGGTTTTCAAGCTGATCGGGACTGAGACGGAAAACCCGACGCTCCGGAAGCATCTGCTCCAAATAGTTGATGACTTGCAAGGAGGGGCTTCCATCTCATCGGCGCTTTCAAAACACCCCGATATTTTTTCGGATTTTTACGTAAATATGATCAAGTCCGGAGAAGAGTCGGGTCATATTGACCAGTCTTTTTTGTATCTGGCTGATTATATGGACCGCACTTATGCGGTGTCTTCAAAAGCTAAAAACGCTTTGATTTATCCGGCCTTCGTAATCTTTACTTTCTTCTCGGTTATGATTCTGATGTTTACAGTGATTGTGCCGAAAATCGGGGTGATTATAAGAGAATCGGGGCAGGATATACCGTTTTATACCAAGATTGTTTTCTGGGTCAGCGATTTGTTTGTAAACAATTGGGTGTTTTTGGCGGTTGGGCTGCTCGCCATTATTTTTGGGGGTATTTGGTACGGCCGGACCAAAGAAGGCCGGCGCTGGATTTCCAATTCCAGGCTGTATATACCGTATATCGGAGACCTTTACCGCAAACTCTACATTTCCCGCTTTGCGGACAATATGAGCACCATGGTGCTCTCCGGCATTCCGATGCTCAAGGCGATTGAAGTCACTTCTGCCGTTATTGAAAACGAAATATACAAGGAAGTGATGGACCAAGCTTTGGTCAAAGTCAAAGCCGGCCAAGCGTTATCGGCTTCTTTTGCCGACCGACCCGAAATGCCGGCCATCTTGATCCAGATGATCAAGGCGGGCGAGGAGACCGGAGAACTCGGTAGTATACTACAGACCATGTCCAAGTTTTACCAAAGAGAGGTGGTCAACGCGGTGGATACTTTGGTTGGCATGATTGAACCGGTGATGATTGTGGCGTTGGGCGTCGGCGTCGGCATTCTTTTGGCATCGGTTTTGATGCCGATTTACAACATAGCTTCAACCGTATCGTGATTAAAATTTTCAATACTCGTAGGGGGTTTATTCATACACCAAAATCTTTGGTGTATGGGTTTTCTTTGATTGAATTGCTTATTGTAATAACAATAATAGGGGTCCTTGCGACTATAATTTTAAACAGCCTTTCCGCTTCGCGGGCGAAGGCGTACGACTCGCAGATAAAGCAGCAGCTTACCAGTTTTCGCACTGCGGCGGAAATATATTTTGCCAATCAGACCCCTAATAGCTACAATTCAAGCAACAACTGCAACTCCGGGATTTTTGACGATTTTAGTCCGGCAAACGGTAGCCCGGGCCTTTATATAGCGCCCGGCAATCTTCCGGATTTTGTAACTCCAAAATGCA
Source organism: uncultured Candidatus Saccharibacteria bacterium (assembly GCA_964417625.1). Taxonomy (GTDB): domain Bacteria; phylum Patescibacteriota; class Minisyncoccia; order Phycocordibacterales; family WO2-35-19; genus CAYQIR01. The sequence goes on along the minus strand of CAYQIR010000036.1, from coordinate 1,004 downwards.
AATCCGACGGCTCAGTTTATGCCGTTAAGGCAAACCTTTCCGGCGACGAATATTGGTGCATTGACAGCAAAGGGGCCTCAAGGCTAATTCAGGGAGCGATAGGAGGCCCGGTCACCAGTTGTCCATAAAAGCCTGGCCTGCCCGCCTCGCATACGCGAGAGCGTTACGGGGTTATCCACATAATTATCAATCAAAAAATCAGGCTTTGTTTATAATATAAGATAAGCTTGAGAAGTAACAAGGTCGATCATTATCAAGCTTCTCTCTCGAGAGAGAAATTAGTTAAATTCATTAAAAAATCATGTTAAAATTAAGAAATAAAGGTTTTACACTCATTGAACTTCTGGTTGTTATCGCTATTATCGGTATCTTGTCTTCCGTTGTCTTAGCCTCATTGAATACTGCTCGTTCACGAGGTGCAAATGCTAAGATTAAATCTCAACTTGCGGGCGTAAGAGCAGCCGCGGAGCTTTACTGGGATTCAAATAGCGGCTATAGGACTGCTGCTGGAGCTGACCAAAGCGGTACCAACTGTGCCACTGCTGCTAACACGATGCTTGCAGATAGCAATGTGCGCCAATATCTCGATGCTATGGGCACTACAGGAGAGTGTTGGGTGACAGCGAGTGCGTATTCTATAGGGTACAATTTGTCGGCTGCTGAAGGGTCAAATGCTTCATGGTGTGTAGACAGCACGGGTAAGTCTAAAGCTATTACCGACCTTACTGCACTTTCTGCCGTTACTTGTCCTTAATAGTTATTTTTCTGTAGTTTGTTTTACAAAAGCGTCCTGCGGGGCGCTTTTGTGTTAATATTTAATTATTATGGAGTATGTAATCGGGACGATAGTTTTTTTGTTCGGGGGGGCTTTAGGCAGTTTTATTTTAGTGATTGCAGACAGGCACAATACGGGGCTTTCTTTTTTCAAGGGACGTTCTTTTTGTTTCTCTTGCAATACACAGCTTAGTCGAAATGACCTTTTCCCCATATTTTCATTTGTTTTT
>CAYQIR010000035.1:0-8693 GCA_964417625.1 uncultured Candidatus Saccharibacteria bacterium | reverse complement strand
CGGTAAAGGAAACCCCGTACGCAGCGGAGCGGAGTGCGGGGAGGAGGTCATTTACTCAAGTTTATGGGAATGTGCCAGATCACATTCGGAGCGATTGATATGATCTTAACCCCCGAAGGAAAATATGTTTTTCTGGAGGTTAATCCAAATGGTCAATATGGGTGGATAGAAAGTCTAACCAATTTGCCAATCTCCAAATCAATTGCTGAGACTTTGGTGAAAAATTGTGTGGAATGAATTGAAAAAGCCGGGTTGTATTCTCGGCTTTCTCTATTTTATTTCGGCGACACTTTTTATGATTTTGGCTATATCCAGGAAGTGGGAATCAAAAATTTCAGAAATTTGATCGGCATTTTCCGGGTTTCTCTGCAATTTCTGATTTTCAGGGAAAAATCGGTTTATAACCAAATCGACCAGGCGTTCTTTGACCCAATGTGCTATCCCATATTCTTTGATCAAACGCTCGATGGTGAGATGAACAATTTCGTTCACTAGTGTTAGTGAGACTTCTCTCTTTTGCTCTACGTTTAATTGAACACAATTTGGCAGATTATAACTTCCCCCTCCCCCATATTTCGTAATAAAAACCAAGTATTTTTCTTGAAGCGGCAGACCCAAAGTTTTTAAATTTCCAAAGAATCTTTCTTTTATTAGATCCCATTCTTCTCTTATTAAGGTAATTTGTTCCGTTTGTACACTCAGGTCAAATTCAGCAGAAACCGATTCCGCAATCTCGTTTGCTGTTATTGCCTCTCCCTTTTCCAATTTTAGCTGTATAAATGCTGGAAATTTGACTTTATAACCGTTTTCTTGGAACCACCCGTATTTTTTTAAAGTATACTCAACTCTTTTTATTTCATTTTCTACTGAACAGTCAAAAACCACTTCAATTGCCGGTTCTAATTCTTGGGCATTTTGATTTTCCATTGTCATAAAAAAATCATTTCCAAAAGTTCGTCTTTTTGTTTCCACCTTTCCTCAAGGAAGACCTAGCTAACGCTTTCCTATCCAAAGTACAGATCTTGCGGACTCTGTCTGCGTTTAGGATGCTCTTGTTCTAGATTTTTGAACTTTTTTCTCTCAATAATTCCAAAGCTCTTTGCATTATTCGCTCCCCTACTTCGCCCCAGTTGTTTTATTGACAAAGTGATATAAATATATTAACTTACAAACCAGGAAGATGTAGAAAAGGACATTAACATGGAATATAGAGCGGTTGGTTATCGATGTGCGGTGGATATTGATGCTCTGCGATTACCAATATCTAAAGAAAAGATTTTTTCGATATTGGCCAGTAAAAACTTCAAAGTAATTGAAATTGATATTGTGACCATTGCACGTAATTGTGTCGGCACATCACAGTACCGTAGAGGTGCTCGATTATCAGAGGCACCCGCAACATTTGATTGCTCCAGTTTCATTAAGTGGCTGTATGGGCAGTGTGGTATTTGGTTGCCACGCCGCTCAATTCAACAAATGGAACTTGGCGAAAATATTGAACTCAGCCAGATCATCTCCGGAGATGTGGTTTTTGTCTCTGGCTTTATCAATTATTATCTCGATGACCCAGCTTTAGGTGTCGGACATGTTGGTATAGCTACTGGTCACGGCACGGTCATTCATGCAGGCAATAGTAGGGTCGGGGTGATTGAAAGTTCACTGGGTGTGTTTGTTGGCAGCGGTAAATTTCGCGGTGTAAGAAGATATATTCCAAGACATCACGAAATTACAATATTTGAGACCCCAACAGATAGAGAAGTCGAGGTGGCTGACGATATAAAATGGATTGTCTTGCAGTCTCTCTAAATCGCTCGCTCTGCGGGTGGTTTTTTTATTTCAAATTAATTTTAAGACAAAATAAAATACTTCATTACACCACATTTAATTTTAAGAAGAGGGTTCCCCTCCTTCTTTTTAAAGTTGTGCTGTAATTTTTATTCAAAATCTTTTTTCTGTTTTGCGTAAGCTTCGGCGTAGCGGCCGCCTTTTTCTAAAAGTTCCTGATGTCGCCCCTGCTCGGCGATTTGGCCTTCGTGTAGGACGATGATTTCATCGGCCCTCTTGATGGTCGCGAAATTATGGGAAATCAAAATGGCGGAAACAGTTTCTGGCAAGTTTTCTATTTCTCCAAAGATGATATCCGCCGAGTCAGCGTCGATGGATGCGGTCGGCTCGTCCAATACCAAAAATCTTTTACCTTTGTAAAAGGCGCGGGCGATGGCGAGTTTTTGGCGTTGGCCTTTGGAAGGTTCAATGCCGCCAAACTCTACGCCAATCATATGGTCGTATTTATCTTTGAGTTCCTCGATAAATCCGCTACTGGTGCTTTTTTGAGCGGAACTTTCAACTGAACCCATCTCTATGTCCTCGATGATTTTACCGACTGCGATGGATTCTTTGGCGGTGAAATTGTAAGTGGTAAAGTCTTGCAACAATACGCCTAAATGTTTCCACCACTCTTCAATATCCACGTTTTTTAAATCAATGCCGTTTATCAAAATTCTGCCTTCCACCGGATCGTGGATGCGCAGTAGCAGGCGGACCAAAGTGGACTTGCCCGCCGCATTGTTGCCAACCAGGCCGATTTTTTGCCCGGGCTTAATAATAAAAGAAACATTTTGCAAGGCCCATTTCTCTTGCCCCGGATATTTGAAAGAAACATTTTCAAAAACTACTTCTGGCGCCGAGTCAAAAGATAACCCTTCTGGATTTTTGGAATATTCCAAGACCGTCTTTTCATCAAAAATGCCGAAAATATCGGTGGCGTAAAGATTGCGCTCCAAGAGCCGGGCAGTGCTAGCAAGCATGCTGGAAGTCCAGCCGCTGACGCGGTTGAGCGTCTGGAAAACGAAGACGACGGTGCCGATAGCGATGACTCCGGCTACCGCTTCGTTGATAATAATGGCTGTGCCGACAAAAAGGCCGATAGCGGCGAAGATGCTGGCAGAAATTTTCATAATGGTGCGCCAATGCTCGGCTTTCAACTGCTCACTTGTAAATCCTTCCAATATTTTCCTGATATCGGTCAAAAATTTCCCGCCGGCTTGGTAGAGGCGGCTGTCAATCGCCGAAACTTTTTGAGTGAAAAATCTCCGCAAGTCCTGATGCCTTCTCTGTTCGGCGCTGTTTTTGGCCCAAATGCCCCAGATGCGCCCGCCATGTTTTATTTCCACCCAAAAATCTGGAATTGCAGTAACAAATACCAGGAGAAACACTCGCCAGTCAATGGTGGCGGCGGCAATAGAGCCGACTACAATCCCGCAAAAAACTTCCAGGTTGGTGAGCTGATTTTCTACAATGTTTATGAGCGGGTAAATGCCGTTGTTAAAAGCGCGCTGGAGCCTATCTTGGAATTTGGGGTCTTCGTATTGGGCGATATCAAACGAGCCTCTCTTTTTGAGAGCCATCAGTTCAAAAAGGTCCTGCATCTTCAAAAACAGGTGGCGGTCCAAAAAAGAAATCATATTTCTGATGATAGTCGGCACGGCAGTCAGGATGGCGAAAAGTATGAGGGCGGGATATGCGAGCGAAACATCGTCTGCATTTACTCCTTCGATAATTTTATCTATCAAAGTACCGAGCGCTTTGGCCGAAAAAACCGGGACGATACCTATCGCCACAGTCAAAATGACCATCGCTCCGAAAAGCCAGGGCATATTTTGGAAAAGGATTTTGAAAATCCGGCCGGTATTTTTGAACAGGTCTTTAAAATTATCAAGACTGCTTTTGGTTTTTGGTGTTTCTAAAACGCCGGTCGACATGTTAAAAATATTATTGGTACCATTATACAACAAAAGAAATCGCGGTGTCCTGTCATTTGAGACCGGACAACGCGATTCGGACGGCAAGCGCCGCTCAATTGACATTCTTGAAATCTGAGATTCTTTCCCTAATCTGCTCCGGGGTCAGCTGGGCATCGTTCTTCCGTCTCTCCGCCCAGGCTTTTTTCAGCCTAACCGAAACTGTCCGACGTTCTGCGGCGCTCATGATTCTTCCCCCGCGCTTCTTGGGCTGATTTTGATCTCGGAATACCTTAAGAGTTTCTATCTGCTTTTCCAGATTTCTCTTTTCGGCCTCCAAAATTTCTATGGTTTCGTCTATGTTCATCGAACATCACCTCTGTTGTTTATTATACCATACTATAATGAATCTCGCAGCTTACGATGGAATTTTATGGCGAAACGATGGGCTTCGCTGTTGGCCAAGAGAATTTGATTTTCCAATCTTTCAATATTTAAATCTTTCAATTTTTCAATTCTCAATATTTCTCTCGCTCTATGCCTCTTATCTTTTGTAACAGCCACTGCCGGTATTTTGATTTTTAAATTTTCCAGTACATTTTTAACGGCATTTAGTTGGGCGGTTCCTCCATCTGCTACTATTAAGTCCGGGAACGGCCACTCGCTATGCTTCAGTCTCCTTTCCAATATTTCTTTGAGTGCTCGGGTGTCGTCTGCCCCGCCTTGGCCTTTGATTTTAAACATACGATAATCGCTCTTTTTTGCCTCTCCGTTTTCTACGACCGTCATCACTCCGACCATGTTGGTTCCCGAGAGATGAGCGATATCGTAAGCTTCTATGCGAAAATTCGAGTCTCGTATATCGAGTTTCGAATTTCGAATCAAAGCCACATCCTCAATATGTTTTAAGGCAAAAATCTTACGTTTGGTTTCGGCCGCTTTTTCGAATTCTTTATTCTTAGCGTATTCTTTCATTTCCCGCTCCAGATTTTTTATCAGCCCTTTTTTGTTACCCTCAAAAAAAGTTTTAATATGCTTAATGGTTTTTGCATATTCTTTTTCACTTACCGCTCCAGCACACACACCGGGGCAGAGGCCGATTTGATAGTTAAAACACCCCACCCCACCCTCCCCTCCGCCCGGATGACCCGTTCGGACGGGTTGGTCAGGGGAGGGAATAAAAGGAATACAACTATCTCTGAAAGGAAAACTCTTGCGGATGATTTTTAAAGCTTCTTTCAATTCCCGGCTATAAGGGAAGGGACCGAAGGAATACAAAATATCTACCTCACCCCTTGCAAAGGGGAGGGGTTGGGGATGGGTTATCTCTCTTTCTCTGACTATCAAAACTCTGGGGAATTGTTCCCGGGTGATAACGACCGAATTGAAACTTTTTTGGTCTTTATCGGCAATGTTATAAGGCGGCTGCTTTTCTTTGATTAACTTGGATTCCAAAATCAAAGCTTCCAGGACCGAATCGGTTTTTTCAAATTCTATAGTGACCGCCTCCCCTACCATCTTGCCGATGAGTTCGCTCCGCTTCTCTGCGATATCGGCGCTCAAATAGCTTCGCACCCTGGAGCGGAGCGAAGTGGCTTTGCCTATATAAAGAATCCGGCCGTTTTTGCCCATGAAAAAATAAACGCCGGGAGTGTCCGGCAATTTAGCCGTTATTGCTCTCAATTTTGTTTGCAATTTTTCTTGTAATTTTTGCATTAATGCCTTACAATCTACAATATATGTTTGGAATTGGCAAAAATAAAGTTTCAACTGAAAGCTACAAAGGAGTACGCGATTTTTACCCTGCTGATCAGGATATCCAAAACTATATTTTCCGCACGATGCGGGAAGCGGCCGAGGGCTGGGGCTATCTGGAATATGGCGCTTCCACTCTGGAGCCGCTGGAGCTCTACAAGTCCAAATCCAGCGAAGAAATAGTGCGGGAGCAAATCTATTCTTTTATTGACCGAGGCGGGCGGGAGGTGGCTCTGCGTCCGGAAATGACGCCGACGGTTGCTCGGATGATAGCCGGCAAAATCCAAGAATTACCGGTACCTATCAGGTGGTATTCCATCCCAAACTTATTCCGCTACGAAAAACCTCAGCGCGGCAGATTGCGCGAACATTGGCAGTTGAATGTAGACATCTTCGGGGCCGCTAATCCTTTTGCTGATGCGGAAGTGATAAACGTCGCTTCCGATATTATGGAAAAATTTGGAGCCAAAAAATCCGACTTTGAAATCAAGGTAAACAGCCGCCCCTTGCTTGACGACGTGCTCAAAAAAATAAAAGTTTCCGAGGACCAGAGGATTTTTGTTTACCGGCTGGTAGATAAAAAAGAAAAAATGTCCGAAGAAAGTTTTAGGGATGCCCTAAAGGCGCTGATTGGCGAAAAAGAGTGCAAGGATTTAATGGAAATGTTTTATTTCGGCGAAGGATTGCTCAGTATAATGAACGAAAGTCCGGCCGCCAGATATTTGAGCCAAACCATAAACATATTGAGAGATCGCGGCGTTTCCAATATTGTTTTCACCCCGACTTTGACGCGAGGGTTTGATTATTACACCGGCATCGTTTTTGAGGTTTTTGACACCAACAAAGAAAATACCCGCTCTATCTTTGGCGGCGGCCGATATGACGATTTGGTCGGCTCATTCGTCAATCAATCAATTCCCGCTTTTGGTTTCGGGATGGGAGACGTAACGATGCGCGATTTTCTAGTCACTCATAACCTGCTACCAAAAGTCAGCTCCGTGACTAATATTTATATCTGTGTCGCGCCTGAGACTGCGCTTGAAGAAGTTTATAAAATAGCCGAAGCTTTGCGCCGGGGCGGTTTGAACATTGCGGTGGACATAAGCGGCAAAAAACTTGCAGACCAGCTCAAGAGTTTGGATAAAAGGAAGATACCTTATGTCATAACGGTGGGCAGTGAAGAAATCAAAAATCAAAAATTTACGCTCCGCAACGCGGAAACCAGAGAGGAAAAAGTGGCAGATATTAATGAAGTAATAAATTTTTTGAAAAGTATGCGCTGAAGTGCACACAAATTTTCTGCTGAAAATTTGCTCAGTGCTCGGCTCAGTCAGCCTCGCAAGCCACTTCATCTCACACTTTTCAAAAAATTTTATGCGTAAAATAGTTTTTGATATAGAGACCAGCAATATTTTCCAAGATGTCGGCTCCAACGATCCGGCCGACTTGTCAATTTCTGTGGTTGGACTTTATGAGTATGATAAAGATGCTTACACTACTTTTTTGCAGGAAGATTTGGGCAAGCTCTGGCCGATTATTGAAAACGCCGATATGTTTATCACCTTTAACGGCGACCATTTTGACATCCCTCTGCTCAATAAATATTATTACGGCGATTTGATGAAAATTAAAAGCATAGACTTGCTTAAGGAACTGCAAAAGAGCGCCGGCCGGCGGATGAAGCTGGACCAAGTGGCGGAAGGCACACTCAAAATAAATAAAAGCGGACACGGGCTGGATGCCATTAAATGGTGGAAGGCGGGCGAGATTGATAAGCTGAAGCAATATTGTCTGGACGACGTCCGCATCACCAAAGACCTTTATGATTACGCTTTGCGGGAAGGCCGGCTCTTTTTCAAAGAAGGTCCCAATCTAAACGAAGTAAAATTAGATACCAAAGACTGGGAAGCTCTTTCCGATTCTTCGGCCCTTAATTACACTTTGCCGTTTTAAGCATTAAAAAGCTTCACAGTTTGCTTCATCTTTTCTTAATCGGCACTGATTTATGCTGTAGCCATTATCATTAACCAAAAATTTATGGAACATGCCATGGTTACGGACATAGAACAATATTTATCAAAAGTACAATATCCTGTGAGTAAGCAGGATATGATTAAGCAGGCTAAGGACAAAGGGGCTCCGCACGACGTCATGTCCATGCTCAACGGTCTCCCCAACCGGGATTATATGAGTATGGAAGATTTAAGCGAGGAGCTCATGAAATAAAGCAGTCGGGATTTAAAAGAAGGCCAGACGGCCTTCTTTTTGTGCACCGTTGCCATTTTGATAGGTACAAAAGTCTGATACAATAAATATATGTCAGACAAATTTTTATTGCCGGTCTCAGTCATAGTTGCCGGGCTTTTGATAGGCGGCGGCGTCTATTTGAACGGCCGTATCACCAAAGAAAATCCCACTCCGGCTCAGAGGCAGGAAGTAGTTTCAGAGAATTTGGCCGGTGTTTTGCGTGAAATAGATGCAAACGACCATATATTGGGGAGCAGCAAGGCGAGGGTGATAGTGGTTGAATATTCCGATACCGAATGTCCGTTTTGCAAAATGTTCCACCGGAGCATGCTCTCTATAATGCAAGAATACGGCGCAGAGAAAGACGTCGCCTGGGTTTACCGCCACTTCCCAATAGCTGAAATTCACTCCAAATCGCCGAAAGAAGCTGAAGCTCAGGAATGTGCGGGCGAGCTCGGAGGCAACAGTAAGTTTTGGGAATACACCAACAAAATTTACGAAGTCACTCCTTCCAACAATGAGCTTGATCCAAAAGAGCTAACCAAAATTGCCACCCAAGTCGGTCTCTCTTCAGAAAAATTTAATACTTGTTTGGAAAGCGGACAATATGCTGCGAGAGTCGGTGCGGATATCCAAAATGCCCAGGAACTTGGCGCTTCCGGTACTCCTTACAGCGTTTTAATTGATACCAAAACTGGCGAACACTACCCTATCGAAGGCGCTTACCCATATGCTAATCTCAAAGAAGCGATTGACCTTATCCTAAGCCAGTAACCTCACCCACCCCTCTTCTTTCCCTAACCCCCTCCCATCCTCCCCCTTACTTTAAGGGGGAGGTGACTGCTGTTTATCATTCAGTTGTTTAATAGAATGTGTTGCGCAGTTCCCTTCTTAAAGTACCCTGAATTACAAAACTCCATAATTGGATAACTTCCTGGCCAACCCAAAACT
>CAYQIR010000034.1:0-9122 GCA_964417625.1 uncultured Candidatus Saccharibacteria bacterium | reverse complement strand
GAACTTTAATTCTGTTTAATCTCATCTTGCCAGAAAGGTAAGCCAGCATCTCGTTTTCCTGATTCTGGAATTTGACGCGGAAAAGCGCATTCGGAAGCGCTTCCGTGACCATCCCAACCACGCTATTCTGCCTTGCTTTATCTGTCATTAAAATGAAACAACAATGGAAAAGGTTAGCATATTAGGCCCTTTGGTGTCAACCCCGTAGTAGATTTTGACTTCAGGCTTTGCCTAAGTGTAGCACAAAGTCAAAATTCACTACGGGGTCAAGCTTATTTAACATAGGTTGTTTCGATGTGTATTTTCGACGGATTTTCCGGGAAAGAGCGTTTCCAGATGGGCCGGACGATGGTGGTTAACTTGTCAATACCAGCAAATTCATCCACCAATTTGGTTGTTTCTTTCTTTGGGATGCCGGCCAGCCTTTGACTGATCATGCCGGAATCTATTTCGGCTAGCACCTTTACCTTGCCGGTTATTTGGAAATCTATCTTGGCTCCCGGTTCTATTTTGTCAGGTTTATCGATAACCTTGATGCCAGAAAAGTCTATTATAGCCGCTTTAATGCCCTGCCATGCGGCGTAATTTGGCATCTACTGCGTAATTATTTTATTTGAATGGTGCTGGGCGTTTAGCATAATCGCGTAAGTAGTACCTTCTTTGCTGAATACCACTAACCCCGAATCCTCTTTTTGGGGCAGATCTGTTGAAGTATATATGGTCGTGCCGGGAAGCAAGACCAGGCCGTCTGGGATTTTGGAGCGGATTTCCTTTTCAATCAGCTGAGACGTTTCGGTGTCAATATTTTGCAAGACTGCCTTTTTCTCGCTTTCAGAGACTGTTTTCATTTTCCCGACAAAGCCACCTTCCATATTGGTTACTGATCGGGCATAAAATCCCTTAAAGCGAGCCGGGTCATTTTTGAATCCGGGAATGGTAAAATCGGTTTTCTTTATGTTATACTTTTCGCCTGCCTCATCGGCAAACACCTCCACTTCTACACTGCCTGGGGTTTCTGCGCCATCCTTAACAATTTTGCCCGGCACATTGACCGATTCGGCTATCCGGTAAATCAGTCCTTCCGGAGATTCAAAACGGGTGCGAGTAATGAGCCGCTGCGACTCAAAGGAAAAGTTGTTATAAATCATTATCTTGCCTTTGGCTTTGATTTCTACCGCCTCTTCGCTCGTAGCCGGCACCGAAATGGATTGCTCTTTGGAAAGCTTGATGATTTCATACCTAATACTCTCATCACTCGCTTCGGTCGCCCCGATCAGATTGAGCGACACATCTATGTCCTGGCTTTTAGGAGTTACGAGAACCGTAGCCGAAGCGAATATTGTCATCATAGAAACCACAAAAACAATGATGACAGTCAGAGCCAAGCCTCCGAATATAAACTGCTTTCTTTTTTTGGACGATTTGCCTGCGGATGAAGGCCTGTTATAAACTTCTTCCGGTTCTTTTTTGGGATAATAATATTCGTAAGCCCCAGCCTCTTTGGTATTAAGAGTTTCAGATTTTTGTTCCGCAACAGGCTGGCGCATCGGTTCCGGCATTTTTGGCGCGGAAGCCGGCCCCGGCTTGATTATAATCGGCACTTTCCTCTTGCCGCTCTGAGGAATAGGAATATCGCGGATGCTTCTTCTTTCCGGAGGAGTGACATCGCTAAATTGGATTTTTGGCATGTCCTTATTATAAACCTTTCTTTTGCTTTTTGCGCAACAAACTTGTGGAAAAATAACTTTATCTTGTTTTTTTCAGACCCCACCCCATTTTCCTTACGGAAAATTGCTTCTTCTTACAGAAGCTGTATACTCATTGGATTTTTCTTCAAAAAATCTCAATGAGTCTTGCGAAGCTCCAAGTGTTCGCTTCTCACTCCTTGATTAAGGAGATGGAAGGCAAACAAAACTACTCGAGTACCACCTTAATTTTTCTTACACCTTGCGAAGGTGAGAGGAAGAAATTAAAAAAATAAATTTTATAACATGCGATATATAGTAAGGGCCCCAGTGTTTCTCACACCGAGGCCCAAAGGATTCATTTGCGGGGTTCGCACTTCGGATCCCCAGCTTTGTTGATCGTACACGTCAAGGGCCCCGGATTTCGAATGTAGCTCGCGATGACTTTTTCATCTACTGATGTCATCTTTTGGCCCTGGCAATCCAGGGAGAGATGTATTCTATTTGTATCCCAAAAACCGGTGGGATACCACGATCCGGTCACTGCGCAGGAGACCTTTGAGGCGATTACGGTTGAACTTCTGCGACCGTAATCAACACATGACTGCACACCGACGCAGGCAAAGGTAAGTATTAATACCAGTGCCAACTTCCACGGCTCGAGAATGAATCGCTTCATCGCCGCACCTCCCGCTTTTGAGAGAACTCAATGGTCGGGCAGATCTTTTTGTCCAACGAGACCAACCACTCGACAACGACCGACCGAAAAGAAGGTTCGACTTCTTTTGCCGGTATAGATTCGTGGAGATAATACTCAGGTCTTGGCGCTACTCTTCCCTGTACTGGCTGATCGAACTTCATCAGGAACTTCTTCACTCCCAGTACTATTAAGGCGACCAGAGCGATCGCCCCCAGAACTGAGAAGTAAGTTTTGTTACCGAAGAAGTAAACCGGCAGCCAGGTAAGGGACAGGACCGCGGCTGCGTACACCACAGCGTGGAGCAGGATGATGAGCGGAGCCGTAACCGTCATGGTCCGGAAGAAGAAACAGAAATTGGTCCGGTTGGTCTTCCTGATTTCTCTCTCTTTCCTTTTCCAAGACGGGCGAAAAGCGTCGCGAATACCACGTACCCAGAAGAACCACTTGGCGTACCACACATCGTCACCAAACTTCATAGAGATCCTTTCTTTTTAATTTAGTACACCCTAAAATGTAGGGTACTACGTATTCTATTTTTGTCAATAGCCATACTCATACCCGAAGTCCGACTTCGGGTTAAATGATAACCAATCAAAAATTTCTTTTTTAAATATTTCTGGGTTATCAAAGTATTCTGGAAAATCTTTTTTTGAAATAATTTTATTTTCATCTCTTTTTTTTCCATAATAATCTTGATAACTGCTCCATTTGTAATTTTCAAGAAATTTTTTTGCCTTTTCTATATTTTTGATACCGTTTTCTTTCCACATCGAATCAACGAGTTTGATGGGGTTTAGATGGATATAAGAAAAAATATATTTTAAATATGGATCAGTATCTATATACGAACTCTTAAAATTTGTTTCAAAAAGTCCACCTGTTCTTTGATGTCTTGTATTAAAGTATTTTGAATAAGAAGTAAAAACTTTTTGCATAAAAATACTTATAGCATTTTTACCCAATTTTTGTTTCTGCCCGAAGTTAGACTTCAGGTTATAATCATTAGGAATGGTTATTAAAATATGGAAATGGTTTGGCATCAAAACCCAAACGCCAATTGATACAATTGATTCTCCTCTATCAAATTCCCACGCGTCTATTTTCTTTTTAACGATGTCATCTTTGAAATTTATTTTTTTTCTTGAATTTGCGAGATATAACATTTTTATAAAACGGTTTCTATCCATATCATCAATAAAAATTTCCTGTTTGCTGTTTCCTCTATTATAAAGGTGATAGAATTCACCTTCCACAAAATTTTCTTTTCTTTGCATAATTTTATTATACCATACTTCTAAAACCCGAAGTCCAACTTCGGGTAAATTGAATTTATTTCAAAACTGCTTTGATGCGGCGGACTCCGGCGGAGACGGCTTCTTCTTTGGTGATTTTGAAATTGCCAAGCACGCCAGTATTGGAGACATGCGGGCCGCCGCAAAATTCTTTGGACCAAGCGGAGTCTAGCGAATCGCCCACGAAATAAATGCTGACTTCGTCACCATACTTTTCGCCAAACACGTGGGCGGCGCCGGTTTTTTCGGCGTCAATTTTTTTCATCACCACTTTGTTCATTGGCAGATTTTCAGCAATTTTTTGATTAACAAGCGCTTCCACTTTTTGTTTTTCTTCATCGGTCATTTTCCTCCCAAAAGCAAAATCAAATCGCAATCTCTCCGGAGTGATATTGCTTCCCTTCTGGACAATACTCTCTCCCAACACTTCTTCAAGCGCTTGTCGCAAAAGATGCGTGGCCGTGTGGAGCTTCTTGGTCTCTTCTCCAGAATCTGCTAAACCGCCTTTAAACATCCCAGCCGAAGATATCTGGGAAAGCTTCTGATGTGCTTTCATTTTTTCTTCGGCTACTTTATCAAAATCGTCTGACAACGGTCTTCCATATTCATTCGCTAAACCTTTCGTGTTATCAATGGAAAGACTATGAGTTTGGTATAAATATACAGCATCTTCTCCTGTTATTGGTTCTCCCTCCCGTTTTTTCTTTTCAAGAGTTTTAAATGCTTTTAAACCTTCTTCTATCGATTTTTCTGTTTTCTCATCTTCTTTTTTAACCTCATATTCAACCTGTTTGGCATTTTTTCTTAAATTTTCATATACACCTCCATATAATTTAATGACAGTATCAACCAAACCAACCAAACTTCCCTTTTCTATACTTAAATTTCCCATATTATGCATAGCTCGCCTAATAAGTCTTCTCAAAACATAACCTTGCCCTGTATTTGAGGGGACTATGCCATCAGAAATTATAAACACAGCCGCCTTAATATGGTCAGCTGTAATTCTCATTGCTTTTTTTATTTCTTCCGACTCGTCGTATTTTTTGCCGGAAAGATGCTCTATTATTTCAATAATCGGCCAGAAAAGTTCTGTTTTGTAGTTATCATTTAAACCGTTGACTACCGCTACCGTCCTTTCCAAACCCATACCGGTATCCACATTTTTTTGAGATAAAGGTTCAAAAGCCCCAGATTTGGTTTTATTGTACTGCATGAAAACATCATTCCAAATCTCCAACCATTTCGGATGATCGTCGTTGAAACTTTCAGGTACTTTAGCTACATCTCCGGTCCAATAAAACATTTCTGAATCTGGTCCGCACGGCCCTGTTTTGCCGGCCGGTCCCCACCAATTATTTTTCTTTGGCAGTTTGGCAATTCTTTTTTCAGAGATACCCAACTTTTTCCAAATTTCAAACGCCTCCGTATCAAATGGAGCGTCAGCATCCCCTTCAAACACCGAAACTGCTATCCGATTTTTATCCAACCCGAGCCATCGGGGCGAAGTTAAAAACTCAAAGCTCCATTCCAAAGCTTCTTTTTTAAAATAATCCCCCAGAGACCAGTTACCGAGCATTTCAAAAAAAGTGTGATGCGAATAATCACCCACTTCCTCGATATCACCAGTGCGGATGCACTTTTGAACATTAGCGAGCCGAGTGCCAGCAGGATGTTTTTCACCCAACAAATACGGCACAAGTGGATGCATTCCGGCGGTTGTAAAAAGCACTGACGGGTCATTCTCAGGCACGAGCGAAGCCGACGGGATAATCTTGTGCCCCCTGCTCTCAAAAAATTCCAAATATTTTTGTCTGATTTCCGCCGATGTCATATCATTTTAGATTCTTTATCTTACCATTTAAAAGTATCGGTTTGATACCCATGACTTCTTGTTTATAAGAAAGTTCTGAGGAAACTGGGTTTAAAATGTAAATGGGCTTTTTCGAATAAAAAGCTACACCTATTTCAATCAAAGTATTTCCGCCGATGTATCCTTGAATTCCCCGCTTTTCATGGTTCACAACCAAGATTGCATCCGCCCAATCAATTTTTTCATAGTGATCCCTAATCGCCCCCTCTTTCAAGTCCCACACTTTATGTTCGGCCGGAAATGCATCTATGCCTCCATTCTCTTCTATATATTTTCCGAAATATACTTTTTTGCCCCCACCGAATTCTTTTGGCACTTCTAAAGCCAGCTCTGGAATTTTGACTTCGTGGCCAATCTTTTTAAGTGCGTCTCTCGCCTCTTCCATTTCTTTATAAAACCCTATACTCCCGCAAATTGTGATTTTCATAATTATTTGAGATTTAATATTTGCTGTCCTTTGTCAAATAGATCAAGAAAGTTTTCTGAAAGAAGTTCCGGTATAAATCTTTCTTGGTCTGCTTTCGAAAGATTAGGTAAGGAGTCTATTTTCCACGCCTCAAAACCGATTGCTTTTCCAGCTTCAACTCGTAACGTCTGTATATCTCCATCGAAAAGATACGCATATTGAGCCCGAATTGTATTATTGGTTAATCCTGTAATTTCGTCAAAAGTTTTCAGATGTATTTTTGCAATTAGTTTTAATTTTTCAGCATTGAGGATTATCCCTGTTTCTTCTTGACCCTCTTTTAAAGCGGTTTCATCATATGACATACCCCGTTCGACGTGACCACCAATAGTCGCATCAAGTTTGTCTGGGTATGTATCCTTGTCTTTCGCGCGATGCTGAAAAACAATTTCTCGATTTGGGGTCATAAACCAAATATGTACTTCGCGGTGGAGTAATCCTTGTTGATGAATAATTTTCCTGGATTCAAAGCCGATTACTTGGTCATCTTCGTTTATAATTTCAAGCTGTTCTTCTTTCATCTGTTTTTATCTTTTAGATAGTATTGACACTGCCATATTACAACAAAAGTCCGATTATTTCTTGCTTGCTTTCCAGAGCTTTTCTAGTTCATCAATGTTTCCCTTGATGCGATTGAGACCGGTTTCAAAAAGCTTTTTGTTGGGATTAATGCCGATTTTTTTGAAAATATTTTCGGGACTGTCCGAACCGCCAGCGGAAAGAAACTGGATGACGTCTTTAATCTTGGAGTGGTCTTTTTTGTATCTTTCATAAAGGGCGTCGGAAATAAGCTGACCGAAGGCGTAAGAATATACATAAAAGAAATTGCGTATATGAGACCAGTTTACAAAAAAGTAACCGTCTTCAGGCAAAAGTTCAAACACTGGGCCTAAATAGCTTTGCATATGTTTATTCATGAGCTCCACAATCTTTTCTTTGGGCAAGAAGCCTTCTTTCCTGATGCTCAAGTGCAGTTCATTTTCAAAATTGAAGCAAGCGATTTGGCGAAAGATGGTAGAAACATCATCGGCAATTTTATCATGCAACAAAATCATTTTTTCTTCTGAAGAAAGATTTTGCAGGGCTTCTTCAAATACCAAATTTTCAAAAAAGGTGCTGGCCACTTCGGCGGTAGCAATAGTACAGTCTTCATATAGAGGCCTTTGTTTTTTGGAGTAGTGGAAGTGTACGCCGTGTCCCATCTCATGCGCCAAAGTCGTCATAGAGCGGAAGTCATCGATATGATTGAGCAAAATATAAATAGGTATACCGGTCCCTCTGGAACAAAAAGCGCCGCCGTGTTTGCCTTTTTTAGGAAACACATCTACCAATCCCTTTTCAAACATTTCTTTTACAAAATTGCCAAATTCAGGCTGAGCTTTGGTGAAAGATTTCACTACTCTACTTATCGCTTCTTTAAAATGGACTTTAATCTGTGCCTTGCCGACTTTGGCCGCACGATCGGCGTAGGAGAGTTTTTGCTCGCCCAGCATTTCTGCTTTTATTTTGTAAAATTTTTGGGCAATAGGAAAGTTTTTGGTCACCGCTTCAGTGAGTTCTTTGACCGTTTTCAAATCGTTCTCATAGCCTTTGACCGTGGCTTCATAGGGCGTCTTAAACCCCCGTAATTTATCATTAATTTTTTTATCGGTAACAACTGCATTGATTTCGCTTTCAGCAAAATCGCTTACCTTTTCCAAAACTTTCATAATCTCTTTGTGAAGGGTTCGCCTCTTTACCGTTTCTAACGTTGGTACTTTGGTAAAAGCCTCAGCGATGGGAATATCGGCGCCTTCAAACTTTACGGTTTGTTTACTGAGCAGTTTCTGAAAACCGGAAACCCACAAGCTATGGGCCGGAGTGTTTTTGAGGGTTATTATTTTCTCTTCCGCTTCAGAGAGGTTATGCTTGGCGTTTTCAAAAAGTTTCTTTAGGAAATATTTGAAAGGAGCGAGCTCTTTGGCTTTCAGGAATTTTGTCTGCAAATTTTTTGGAATTTTACCGATTTCCAAAGTGAAAAATTCCACTTCATTTGCAAGCTCAGCATACAATTCTGACAGTTTGGCCACTTCGGCGTGAGCTTCGTTATCCTCCGAATTCAAACAAATGCGATATTCAAAGTAATAAGACGGCCTGGTACCGGCAGGATTTTTGGAAAGCGTCTCCATCTCCTCTATTGCTTTAGCCAAAGCTTTAGGATTCTTCAAATGCTTTTTGTTTTTACGGTATTTTTTGGCAAAGGCCCCGTATGCCTTTTTCAAAAAGGCGCAATCTTTGGCCGCCTCTTTCTTTGGGTCTCCTTTATAGATATGAGTCAAATCCCACTCGGTTTTGTATTGCATAATTCCGCTATACTACCCTAATTTTATAAATCTTTCAAAACGGCAAAATCTTTTTTGAGCTCTCCTTTGGTATGGGAGTTGTAGACTGCGACTGCCGGATGATAGAGAGGCACGACTTTTACTTCATCATTTTCCCGTCCCCACTTCGCTAAAGCTTCGCGGGGCACAGCAAAAACTTTGCCATGGTTTACACTTATTGGCTCCAATTCAAGTTCTAACCCCAACTTGGTCATCACATAACCCATCGCATAACGGCCGAGAGTTGCAATAATTTTGGGTTGGATAATTTCAATCTGACGGTCAAGAAACGGCCCGTAAACTTCTATTTCTTCCGGAAAAGGGTCGCGGTTTTGAGGTGGTCGGTCTTTGACGATATTGGTAATATAAATTTCTTCTCTCTTTATACCTGCGCTTTCCAAAAGCTCGTCCAAAATTTTGCCTGCCGCGCCGCAAAACGGCCGGCCGGTTTTGGCTTCGTTGCGGCCCGGTCTTTCTCCGATAAACATTATTTCTGAGAAATGGCTCCCCTCGCCGATGACTGGCAGATTTTTGTTTTCTACTCTGAATTTATAAAGAGGCGACTTTTTCAACCCTACCACTTCGTCCCTGATTTGCCTCATCAATTCTTTGCGTTCTTCGATAGTTTGGGTCATACGGACATAATACAATATTTTTCTATTTCTAACCTCTCCCCGTCCCTCTCCTTACTTTACCCTGAATTACAAAACTCCATAATTGGATAACTTCCTGGCCAACCCAAAACT
>CAYQIR010000033.1:2991-9368 GCA_964417625.1 uncultured Candidatus Saccharibacteria bacterium | reverse complement strand
TGCTTCGCTTGTATTTTTCCATAAAAAACCCGCGCTCATCTTTGAATACATTCGATTCGATAACCAGCAAACCGGGTATTGATAATTTTTTAAACCCAAAAGACATGGTCCTATGATGTACCAACATTGTATCAGGGTCAAGCGGGCCCGCGAGAACCGATCTGGGATAAGCCGCAAGTTTATGATAATATAACACAACTACCCATGAAAAAAATATCGATCATCATACCCGCTTACAACGAAGAGAGGACGATTGCCAAGATCGTGAACGGAGTAGAACAGCTTGCATAAAAATTATGCAATACGGTCAGCTTCTGTCATTATCTTGACCAGCTCTTTAAACGTGACTTTTGGTTTCCAGCCAAGAATTTTCTTCGCCTTCGTATTATCGCCACAAAGATAATTAACCTCATTAGGCCTAAAATAACCCTCGTCAATCCCTATAATTATTTTCCCAGTTTTTTTATCCAAACCCACTTCTTTCTTTCCTTTTCCCTTCCATAATATGTCAATTCCGAGAATTTTACATGTTTCTTCAACAAATTCACGAATAGAATGCGTCTCGCCTGTTGCAATAACAAAATCTTCAGGTTTATCTTGTTGAAGCATTTTCCATGCGGCCTCCATATACTCCGGCGCATAACCCCAATCACGGTGAGCATCAAGGTTCCCCAATAGGAGCATTTTCCTTTTATTTGCTTTAATCTCATTAAGACCAATTGTTATTTTTCTGGTCACAAAATTTTCCCCCCGTCTTGGACTTTCATGATTAAATAAAATGCCATTAACTATAAACATGTCGTAGCTCTCGCGATAAATTCTGGCAATTTCATAACCATATAATTTTGCCACACCGTACGGGCTTTTAGGCTTAAACGGTACTTTCTCGTTTTGCGGTGCCTGTCTGGGGTCGCCGCTAAATAATTCCGAGGTAGAGGCCTGGTATATTTTTGATTTGAGTTCCAAGTTCTTTACAGCTTCGAGTAAATTAAGGACACCTATTGCATCAGACTGGGCTGTATAAAATGGCATGTCGAAAGAAACACGGACATGAGATTGGGCTGCTAAGTTATAAATTTCATCCGGTTTGGTTTCTCTCAATATTCTTAAAATTGAATCTATGTCCGTCATATCTCCATAGTGAAGCCTATGGGAATAGGTTTCCCTTGTGTTGAAAATATGCTCAATATTACGTCGATTAAAAGTACTACTTCTTCTGACAATTCCGTAAACTTCATAGCCTTTATCAATTAGCAATTCCGCCAAATATGACCCATCTTGTCCTGTAATGCCGGTTATCAATGCTTTTTTGTGATTTTTTTTCATATTTTTAGAGAACAAATTAATGGAAATTTAGTTTTATTTTTAAAATAGACAAAAAAGCTTCTTTGATTTCTTTCAAGGAAAAGTTGGATACCCCTCGTCTTCGATTAACAAACAAAGTTGGTACTTCCACAAATCTTACCCCCTTTTTGAATAACTGGTATGAAATTTCAGAAAGAACAATATAGCCAACGCCTTTTATTTTGGACATGTCAAGCTTTTTTAAAGCTTCCCGTCCGTATATTCTGTAGCCATTTGTGTAATCCCGGATACCTATGCCCAAGATTAAGTTAGCATAGAAGTTGGCCAATTTACTAAAAATCCTCCTCTGAATAGGCCAGCCGACTATTTTGCTTTGATTCAAATATCTTGAACCTATAACGAGAACATTGTCTTCGGAGACGGCAATGAGAGATTTAAATTCATGAGGGTCATGAGAAAAATCTGCATCCATTTCAGCTATTAATTCATATCCTCTCTCCAGCGCAAACTTAAACCCTTCAAGAACAGCAGTGCCTCTGCCACCTTTGCTGGCTCTTTTTATAAGGTTGAGTCGAGGTTCGTTAATCTGTCTTGTTTTGACCAAATCAGCAGTATTATCGGAACTATCGTCCACCACGAGAATCTCTACGTCAGCATTTTCTGAAAGCAAAACATCGATAAGTCTGATTACGTTTTCGCTTTCATTGTAGCTAGGTATAATAATTAAAGATTTGGGCATTATATTTTTTTAAGAGTTTTGTAATAATTTATTGTTTCTCTTAATCCCCTATCAAAATCAAATTCTGGTTCCTTTTCATTGTGGAACTGAAACAATTTGGTCGGCTTATCTGGTTTTGTTGGATCGTTTTTGATGACGAGATTTTTACCGGATAATTTTATTATTTTTGTGACCACATTATTTATAGTTAAGCTTTTTGTGTTCCCCACAACAAAGAACTTACTCGAGCTTTGAGAAATTTTCATGAGATTTGAGATGAGATCGTTAATAAAAATTGATTGCATCCTTCTTTTCCCAGCACCCCATACTGACACCTCTTTATCACTTTCATAAACTCTATTTATCGTTGCTGGTATAAAATTGGCCGTTGCTGGATTAAAATTATCCCCCGGACCGTATATACTGGGCACTCTTACTATTTTTATATCGACATTTAATTGTTTAGAAAAAGATTTAAGTATAAGTTCGTTTATGTATTTGCCTGCCGCATAGCCATCTTTCTCATCTTCCTCATAAAGTGCAACATTTGTCGAGCTAAGATAAATAATCTTTTTAATGGAAGATTTTCTGACTGCTTTTAAAAAGGATATGAGGGGTTCAATATTGCCTAAAACAAAATCGCCAGGATATTTAGTATGATAGGCAATGTTTTTTTTATAGCCGGCCAGGTAGTAAACAACATCGATATTTTTGACTATTCTCCGGCAAAAAGAGAAATTCCTTAAGTCGCCGTAAAAAAATTTGACTTTCTTTGTTTGAAATTTTTTGTCTCTAGAAACTAAAAATAAATTGCTGTCATTTTTTAATAATTCTTTAGTTAGAGCTTTGCCAACAAAACCGCCCGCGCCTGTTATCAAAATATTTTCCTTTTTTTTGTTCATTGGGAAAATGTTTTTATTAATAGTTTTATTTCTTTTTCCGTCATTTCTGGGTTATTTCCAAAGTAGAATCCCGTATTGTGAATTTTGTTAGCATTTGTGATGGGAAATCTATTGGTCGTATGTTTGGCAAAAAACACTTGATTGACAATATTGCCGGCAACTATGGGTCTGATTTCTATATCTGCTTTCTGAGCCAGCTTTATATATTTGTCTCTTAAGGTCTGAGTTTTACATATCAGCGGAAAAGCAAAGTTTGAAATTGTTGAGAGTCCGGAGGTTTTTATTCTTATAAAATCCGGGTTTGAATATATATTTTCCAATTTTTTATAATTTTCCTGGCGTTTTTTTATCATAAGATCCAGGTACTTAAGTTGGTTTAGGCCCAAGAAGCCTTGTATTTCTGTCGGCCTGAGATTATAACCGATATCATAAAAAGTATACTTGCCGTAAAACTCGCCTATTTTATATTTGCTTCTCAATTTATTCCGTTCACTTAAAGAAAGATGGCGGTCCCAACCATGAGATCTGACAATTCGGAGCATAGTATTCATTTCTTTGTCATCAGTACAAATCATGCCGCCTTCTATAGTCGATAGATGGTGCCCCACATAAAAGGAAAAGGTCGAAGCCAGCCCAAAATTCCCTAGTTTTTTCCCTTTATATTCAGAGCCAAGAGATTCGCAATTATCTTCTATTAGAAGCACCTTGTTTTTCTTGCAAAATTCTTTTATTGCTTCCATATCACCGGAAAGGCCGAGCAGGTTGGTGATGAATAGACATCTGAATTTATATTTATCGTAAGACTCCCTAATATTTCTTAGGGAAATATTCAAAGTTTCTATCTCCACATCTATTGGAATCGGTTTTAAGTTTAAAGTTATAAGAGGCATGGCATTTGTCGACCATGTAATTGCAGAAAAACCGACTTTTTCACCCGGCTCTATCAATCCAAGGTTTATAAGGGCTTGAATCAAAGCCAGGTTGGCAGAACTCCCGCTGTTAAACATTACAGCATATTTTCTTCCTTGCCACTCAGAAAAAGCTGTTTCAAATTGGTAGCATTCTTTTCCAAGAGATAATTGTTCCGCTTTTGTTATAAACCGACAAAGAGCCTTCTTCGTCGTTTTTTCCTCGTAGAAAGTTGATTTGATCAGTTTAATCATTATTACATTTGCCTTACCTGTTGTTTTTCTTACAGATGTCTTTTAGTTCCATAAAATAATATTGGCTGACGGGTCTCTCGACATAACAAGACAAGGCTATGTCGTTATCCTGTCTAACACCGGTCAATATAACATCGTAAGTAGGGCTTGACAATGGTAATAAATTTTTGTCTCCAGCTATCAAAAAATTGCCCATTGCCGCAAATTGGTCGTAATTGTCACCTTTCAGGAAAACCGCAGCTTCTATGCTTTGGTAAAATAAAACCTTTTTTGATGAATCTACTTTAGACAATATTTTTTCTAATTCGGCATTCCTGGTCCGAACTTCAGTGAAAGAAGTGAATGACCAAAATATTAGGTGGACAAATTGAAACACGATAAGAAAAAGCGGAAGAATCAACATTATTTTTTTAAGCGACTCTTTTTTCGCTACATCGGTCAAATATATATAAGCAGGGGCAAAAACCAGATAAAGCAGAATTTGGGCGGGAAAAAAATAATTGTACCAACCAGTACCTGGCAGATAACCCACAAAATTGAAAACAACGAAAGAAATGATAAAACATTCTGCTATGCTGAAATGCCTTTTCTTTTGGAAAAGTCTAAACGTTAAAGGTCTCAAAAAAGATAGGGCAACAACTATAGAGAGAACCAGAAAAAGAATGGGGGTTGATTCAGTAAAAAATCTTTTGAAATTAATCCAGGCAGTCTGGGTGAGAGGTATGGAATCGGTGTGGTTGCTTGAGAGAAAGAGGAAGCCCTCGACAAGAGACCCGATTGAATTTATGTTTGGAATATGAATGCCTACCCAAAGCAAAATAGGGACTAAGAAACCGGAGCCAAAGAACGACAATATTTTTTTGTTTCCGATCTTTTTAAAAAAGAAAAACAGGGATACGACCAGGGCAAAGGAAACCCCTACCAGATAGATGGGTTTGACAGAGGCCGACAACCCAAAAGCCAACCCCGAGAGCATCGCCCATTTCTTATTTTCAAAACAACTCTCCTCTAGGTAAAGCAGGAACAGAGAGCCAAGAACTATAAACGCGAGTCCGGGAACTTCTCCTAGGATTGACCGGCCATTGCCGTAAAAGGGAGAGAAGGAGATAAGCATAAGCACCGACAAGATAGCGGGGTAGAAGTCGTATTTCTTTTTATTGAAGAGATAAAAGAGCCCTACCAGAGCAAACATATAAATTATCATCGGCAGTCTAGCTTGCCAGACTCCGGTACCAAAAATTTTCAAACTCAAAGCAACTGGAAAAATAACAGGATAACTTGTTGTAAGGAGAAAATTCCTCATAGAAAAAAATACCCCAGGTTCAGTCTGAAGCCCAATAACCCCATGTGCCATAAGATTCTTAGCCGTTTCGGTAAAAACCCCTTCATCTGACCAGACTTTTGGCGTATCGGTAAAATGAAAAACTATCAAAAACGCAGCCAGAGACAAAGCCATTACCAGAGTTAATCTTTCTTTTTTGCTGATTGGTATGTACATTATAATTTTATATCTGGAGCATTTCGGCAATCATAGACTGTTGCCGAAATCTTTTTATCTACAGCATTGTATATTATTTTGCAAGAATCAAAATAATGTTGGAAGATGGTGTTTGAATCTATTTTTGGAATATTGACCACAAGGTAATGTTCTTTATATTTGTTGAGGCTCGCAATTTTTTCGCTTACATCAAACCTTGGATCGATATAAAGCCGTTTACGGTATTTCCCCATACTAAATATCTCCCAGCCGCCATTTTCGTTATAGACGGTCACTTTTTTTATCTCACTATTATTTTTTATAAAAACAACAGCTCCTCTAACCAAAACTTTAGCGGAGCCGTTTATTTTTCCGAAAGAATATTCTTCCATGAAGACCGCATTATAAAATAATCCTAAAACTAAAATTGCGATGAAGAATTTTCGGAGAGTAATGACCTTTTTCACTGCAAGAACGACACAGACAATACACGCAACCCAGATAAGGCCTATAAAGGCAAAGGACACATAAAAAGGCAGCGGACCGGAACCGCCCATAAACGGGAAGAGAAAGTTCCATTTGAACGACAGAATCCTGCTTATCCACTCGGTTTTAGGATATAGTGGCGGCGTATAGTGGTTTACAAATTGGACAAGAAATATTACAACGGAAATTATTACTGGCCAGATATAATCCTTGATTTTAGATTTGTGGTCAAAGAATTTGGAAAATACCGCGCCAGAAATCAGAGCCAGCGGAATAATCAAAAATTGTAAATACAAATCAAATTTCAAATATTTAATATATCAAAT
>CAYQIR010000033.1:0-2981 GCA_964417625.1 uncultured Candidatus Saccharibacteria bacterium | reverse complement strand
CAGAGACGCAACAGAAAAATCAAATAGAAGCAGATAAAAAACCAGACCAATGGATATAAACAGGAAAAACGGCCTGGTTTTCCGGAAAATTTCTTTGTCGGTAAAAACCGCCGGCATCAGCAAAAGCGGAGACATATAAAGAAGAGACTTTATGAATTGAATGAGAGTTTGAAACCATCCCCTATTGGCAAAATTTGCAAAGCGTTCCCCGTAGGTGAGAGCATATTCCAGCCGGAAAGACGGAAAGATCAGCTTGGAAGCAAAGAGAGCGCCTACCAAAACCAGGAAAGCTCCTGCTCCGCGCGTTAAAAATTTGAGAAGTATTTTTTTGTCGTAAAATATCTTTTTTTCTATCACAAAATCCAGTATGAAAGCGGCAATACCCAGCAAGAAACTTAATTTTATAAGAAAACCGAAAACAATTGCCAGAATAAACAGGATCAGCCATTTTCCTTTTTGGAAATCAGAAATTGAAAATTTAAAATTTGTTTCTTTAAGCTTGAAGTAGCTTATGGCCATGATAAGAAAAAAGAACGGCATGATAGCTCCGTCCGTGTCAACCATAAGCGAAGCGAGGACTGAAAAATAAGATACGGTGAACAATCCAGCCACCCAAAAAGCCGTTTTTTTATCGTCAAATAAAATTCGCGCAAGATAAAAAAGGAGCAATAAATTTATAGTTCCGAAGAAAAGAGGAACGAAGCGAAAATTTTCATTGAAGCCGACAGCGCGTCCAGCCGATTCATAGATAAAAGCGCCTAGCGGCGGATGAGGTATAAAAGTGCCATTGTTTTGAAGCACTGGATTGACCGAGGCGGGCCATTTGTTTTCATCTTGATGAAGAGGTGTATTGACGCCTGGTAGTCTCAACAAAACAAAGACAGCTGCCAAGACAAGTACCAAAATCCACCATTTTTCACGAAAGAATCCAGTAAACATAGCGAAATAGTATCACAACAATAACTTGAGGTAAATTATTACGTTTGACTTCATTTAAGTGAATATATAACATAAACGGATATGAGTGAGAAAAATGACTTCCCGCAGAGACAAATTTCCGGTTGGTCTAACACCAATGTGAGCCGTTCAACGATTATCGCTCCGGAAACGGCGGGTCAAATCCCCCAAATCATCGGAGAGGCCGTTCAAAACAAACAAACCGTCCTTTCCCGCGGCGCTGGACAGAGCTATGGCGACCAGTCCCTAAATGCCGAAAATGTCTTGATCGATATGAGCCGCCTCAACCGGATATTGAACTGGGACACGGAAACGGGGCTCCTGCGAATCGAATCCGGCGCAACATACAGCCAAATACTCAATCGTTGCCTCAAAGACAATTGGACGCTGCCGGTTATCCCGGGTACCCGATATGTCACGATGGGCGGCGCCCTGGCTAACAATGTTCACGGCAAAAACAGCCCTACGCGCGGCAACTTTGGCGAATGGGTCAGGGAATTTAAAATTGTTCTGGCCTCCGGCCAATCCATCATTTGTTCTAGAGAAAATAATTCCGAATTATTCCGGAGCGCGATAGGCGGGGCCGGATTGTTGGGAGTGGTGACTGAAATGACTTTGCAGCTGGTCCGAATCCCCTCCCCATATCTTTCTGTCCAAAAAAATACCGCTTCCGGGCTTTCGGAACTCATGGACGCTTTGGACAAAACGGCGAGCGGGCACGAGTTTAGCATCACACAAGTGGACTGCTTCCCGAGCAAGAAAGGACTCGGCCGCGGCACGCTGCACAGCGCCGACTTTTGTCAGGCCGGTCCGGCCGGGAGCGATGTAGAAAAAATGAGCAAAATCGGAAAGACAATGTTTGGATTTGCGCCCAAAAAATGGATTTTGGCCCTTGGAAAATATTTCTTAAACAATTTCACTATGCGACTGATTTCGGCCACCAAATATCAGTTCGAAAAAAATATGCCGCAAAAATCGCATCGGCAAGATATTTTCGAATTTATTTTCTTTTTGGACAAGATGCCCGGCTGGAAAGAAGTTTTCAAACACGGCTTTTTTGAATACGAACCGCTTATTCCCAAAAACAAAGGCAGAGAAACGATCGCCCGGCTTATCGGCTTGACCCATCAATACAAAATGCCGGCCTATCTCTCGGCCATTAAAGTCCACCGCAAAGATGATTTTCTTCTTTCCTATTCGCTGGACGGCTATTCATTTGCTATGGATATCCCCCGCCGACCACACCAAAAAGAAAACCAAGAAAAACTTTTCCGCGAGATGAACAAAGTTGTCATGGAAGCGGGCGGCATTATATACTTGGCCAAGGACGCGACCCTCACTCCGGCCGAATTCCGGCAGATGTACCCCGTTGATAAATTTATGGAACTAAAGAAAAAGTACGATCCTTCGGAAATATTTCAATCCGATATGTACCGCCGTATTTTTAAAAAATAGAAATGAGCAATCTAAAAAACGAAAATAAAAAAATGTTGAGTCTGGAAGAATCTCTGAACCTCGAGCAAAAGGAGGCCAACGAGCTATACCGCAAACATGTGAACGCTGGACTCCTCAGTATTTATGAAATACTGGGGATCGCTGATTTCGACGCGGTCTCGGCTGAAGGTGTAGTAATCAAACTCAAAGACGGCCGCGAGATTTTGGACTTCACTTCGGCAATAGGCATTTTAGGGCTGGGACACAACCACCCCCAGATTCTTGCGGCCGAACAAAAATGCCGCGAGCAAAAAATCCTCAACGCCATCAAAGTCGCTCCTTCGAAGCTGCAAGCCGCCCTTGCTTATAATTTGGCCACTCTCTTACCCAAACCGCTCTCCGTTTCTTTTTTCACCACCTCCGGCGCCGAAGCGGTGGAGGCCGCGATGAAGCTCTGCGAAAGAGCGCAAGGACCGGGCCGGAAAAAATTTATCGCGACCGGTAATTCCTACCACGGTAAAACTCACACTGCCCTTTCCATGTCTCGCTCTGGCCACTACCGCGATGGCTTCATTCAGGGCATCCCCGAA
>CAYQIR010000032.1:6231-9642 GCA_964417625.1 uncultured Candidatus Saccharibacteria bacterium | reverse complement strand
CAGAGACGAGCGTTCGTGGAAGTTTCGGGCGGGGTTTAGGAGACTATAACAAAAGCCGCCCGACTGGCGAGCGGCCTTTGAGTTTTCTGATTCATCTTGCAAGTTCTGCAAGCTTCTTGAATGCGCGGTCTCTCACTTCCGGCTGAGGGGCGAAAAGACCGGTCGCCTTTTCGTAAACCGAAAGCCATTCTTCAAAGGACTGGGCGGTCGCTTCCATGTTTGAGAAGCAAAGGTTGAAAACCTCCCCGGGCGAATTATAAACTAGCTCGTGAATCCAGGCCCAGTCAGCAAAGGTTTTCGCGTGACGGATCGCCCTCTCTGCGATTAGAAGAGAGTAGTTCTCGCTACAGGCTCGGCTTGTCTCCCGGAACTTTCTACACTCTTCCATCGAAGAGATTGCCGAGAACATGTTGCGTACTATGACAAGCTTGTCTGACGGAGGGTGGCCGTGACGACCAAGCCACAGAACACGCTCCCAGTGCTCGTAAGTTGTTGCCAGAGGGACCATTTTCTGCTTGACTATCTCCCATGAACACACAACATCTCCTCTGGTTTGTTTGGAATCCATCGCGTCCACCACCGCCAGCCACTCGTCAAAAGAAAAGTTGCTGGTGTAATCCTGGCCATGAATCTCTTGAAAGATTTTCAAGGCCAGCCCATAATTCGTTATTTTAACGCACTCCGGAAATGTCATTCTCTGTCGCCTCCTTTATTATTTAAGCATATTTTTATAAAAAACACAATAGCAAAAACACCTCGGTCCGGAGTGAGGTATTTAGGATAATTAGGTCAATTAGAATAATTTTAAACTCCTTCTTCTTTGAGTTTTTGGACGGCTTCGCGCGCAGAGCGGGAGAGTTTTTTGGGTAGGAGGACGCGGAGGTGGACCAGGATGTCGCCGCGAGATTTGCCTTGTTCCGGCACACCTTTGCCTTTAATCTGCAAAATGTCGCCAGTGTTCGCCCCTTCCGGAATTTTGAGTTTGGAAAGGCCGTCTAAAGTATGAATGTCGTATTCGACGCCGAGCAGAGCGTCGGATAATTTAATATCCAAATTCATAACTAAGTCATTGCCCTCTTTGCGGAAAGTTTTATGTTTTTTAACATGGATTTTTATATACAAGTCTCCCGCCGTGCCACCTTTGACCGCTTCGCCTCCGCCAGAAAGGCGGATCATCTCACCATTATCAATGCCGGCCGGGATTTTGATTTTGATTTCTTCTTCTTTTTTGAGAATCCCGAGTCCCCTGCAAAAATCGCACTTTTCTTTTGGAACTTTTCCCAAGCCAGCGCAAGTTTCGCAAGTGCGAGACACTTCAATTGAACCGAATATGGATCTTTTCATCTCTCTCAGCTTGCCTTTGCCGTTGCAAGTGGCGCAATTTACCGTCTCGGTGCCTTTTTTAGCGCCATTTCCTCCGCAGACTTGGCAGACTGAGACTTTATTCAAGAGAATCGCCCGCTCGCCGCCAAAAACCGCGTCTTCAAAAGAAAGTTCTATATCAATTGAAATGTCACGGCCCCGTTTTGCCCGAGAGCGACGGCCTCCTCCAAAAAACTCTCCGAATATGTCTCCCAAGTCAAAACCTTCAGCCGAAAAACCCCCACCATTTTGAAATCCTGAAAAATCGAAGCCGCCAAAATCTCCCCAGTTTCCTTGGAATCCGCCTCCCTGATTAGCCCCCGCAAATGTCTGCCCGTACATATCGTATTGAGATCTTTTTTGGTCATCGGAAAGGACGGTGTAAGCCTCGTTTATTTCTTTAAATTTATCAGCATCACCTCCTTTTTTGTCTGGGTGAAATTTGTGAGCCAACGTCCTAAAAGCCTTCTTGATATCGTCTTTTGAGGCCTTTTTGTCTATTCCTAATATGTCATAGTAGTTCTTTGCCATAGCTTGATTATATCAAATTTTTAGCTTTTTTCATCAGGCTTGTCCGGCGAAGCAGGAGCGGAGTCGGACGGTTTTTGGTCTTCACCTGGCTGCTGATTATTTGATGCTGGCTGCTGTTTGCTCATATACTCGCCTATTTTTTGGATTTCTTTGGAGAGGTTCTCGGTAGCGGTTTTGATCGCGGGAACATCCTCTTTATCTTTCACATTTTTAAGCTCCATAACTTTTTCTTCTTCTCCTTTTTTAATCTCATCGCTGACTTTGCCTTCGGCATCTTTGAGCGCCTTTTCGGTCGTGTAAATCAGTTGTTCGGCCAAGTTTTTGGCTTCGGCGGTTTCTTTTTTCTTGGCATCATCAGCGGCGTGAGCTTCGGCGTCTTTCTGCATTTTTTCAATTTCTTCCTTTGATAAACCAGAGCTGCCTTCGATTTTTATGGATTGTTCCTTGCCCGAGGATTTGTCTTTAGCTTTGACATTCAAGATACCGTTGGCATCAATGTCAAAAGTTACTTCTACCTGAGGCATGCCGCGCGGAGCCGGAGGAATGCCGTCTAGAATAAACCG
This sequence comes from uncultured Candidatus Saccharibacteria bacterium, assembly GCA_964417625.1. Classification (GTDB taxonomy): domain Bacteria; phylum Patescibacteriota; class Minisyncoccia; order Phycocordibacterales; family WO2-35-19; genus CAYQIR01. Next base: position 7,186 of record CAYQIR010000032.1, on the reverse strand, counting down.
GCCCAAGGTTCGGTTGTCGCTCGCGAGCGGCCGTTCACCTTGGACTACATGAATCTCCACACTGGTTTGGTTGTCGGCGGCAGTTGAAAAAACTTGCGACTTGGAAGCGGGAATGGTGGTGTTGCGGTCAATCAGTTTGGTAGCGACGCCGCCCATGGTCTCGATACCGAGCGAAAGTGGAATTACATCCAAAAGCAAAATGTCTTTGACATCGCCATGGATGATGCCGCCTTGAATGGCGGCGCCGAGGGCTACCACTTCGTCAGGGTTGATGCTTTTGTTAGGCTCCTTGCCGAAAAACTTCTTCACTTCTTCAATCATTTTCGGCATGCGAGTCTGGCCTCCGACCAATACCACTTCGTCAATATCGCCCACTTTGAAGGGTGATGCTTCCATGGCGCGTTTAGTGATCTCCATCGCTCGCACTATAAATTCATCAGCCAATTCTTCAAGCTTGGCGCGGTTCATCTTGATGAGCAGATGGCGGGGCCCCGAAGAATCGGAAGTGATGAAAGGAATATTGACTTCGGTATCGGTAGCGGTGGAAAGTTCAATCTTGGCTTTTTCGGCCGCTTCGTCCAATCTCTGCAAAGCCAGCGGGTCCTTGGTGATATCTATACCGCTTTCTTTTTTGAATTCGCCCGCGAGCCAATGGATTATTTTTTGGTCAATGTCTTTGCCTCCCAGGTGCGAGTCGCCGTCGGTCGCTTTGATCTCCACCACATCATCGCCCACTTCCAAAATAGAAATATCAAAAGTTCCGCCCCCGAAGTCAAAGACTGCTATTTGCTCGTTTTTCTTTTTATTAAAGCCATACGCCAAAGCAGCTGCTGTCGGCTCGTTGATAATCCTCTTCACATCCAAACCGGCAATTTGGCCGGCATCCTTGGTCGCCTTCCTCTGAGCGTCGTTGAAGTAAGCCGGTACAGTGATGATGGCCTCAGTAATCTTTTCT
>CAYQIR010000032.1:0-6221 GCA_964417625.1 uncultured Candidatus Saccharibacteria bacterium | reverse complement strand
CACCGCCTCTTCAATCGGCTCCCCTAGTTTTGCTTCGGCATCAGCTTTGAGTTTAGAAAGTATCATCGCCGAAATCTCTTCCGGGCGATATATGCCGTCATTCATCTTGACCTGCACGCCACCAGTAGATGAGGCGGAAATTTCAAACGGCACCGTGCCTTTATCTTTTTGCACCGCTTCTTCGCTGAAATTGTGGCCAATAAATCGCATGATGCCAAAAACAGTGTTTTGGGGATTAGTTACTGCTTGCCTTCTGGCCAAAAGACCAGTCAATCGTTCACTCGTTTTGGAAATGGCGACAATAGATGGGGTAGTCCTTGCCCCCTCGCTGTTTTCAATTATCTTAGGGCTTCCCGCTTCCATCACCGCCACTGCAGAGTTGGTGGTCCCCAAATCGATCCCAATTATTTTACTCATGGTGCTTTATGTATATTAACTTTTAATTGCGACGCTAATCCACGAATTCATGCGAATAACACTAATAAAAATAAAATTTAAATTTTAAATTCGTAACATTCGTGCTGATTCGTAATTGGTGTCGAGTATAAATTATACATCCCCGCCCATTTTTTGTGCAGTTGACACATATATTGTTTAGGTGTATAATGCAGACTAGGAGAGTGTATATGGAACAGGTTGCAATTTTTGAGGGCGATACCACACAAGGATTGGGAAACGCCATCAATCGTTGGCTCGGGGAAAACGGAAACAAGATCGAGGTTGTTTCCAGAATCATGAGCCAATCACCCACACACATCCACAGGTTTCCTGTCGTTACAATAGCAATCTTCTACAAACCCAAGAGTAAGTAGTCGATTGCCCACTTCACCGAGACCTACGAGCCGCCGGACACCCTGCCCGGCGGCTTTTTTTCTTGTCCCGCGAAATTTTAATGAAGTGGGGTTATTTTTTCTCTAGATTACGTACTCTGCTGTCTAAATCTAAGAATAATTTCTTGTCTACCTTTTTATCTAATGTTAGATTAAAGTTGTAACTTATATCTTGAACTTTGAGTCTGGTATCTCTTAACTCTATTGTAAGATTATCTACATCTCCCTGTATTTTATCTAATCTTTGATTGACACCCATAAAGTATTCGCGTTGAGCTTTAAAACCGTCTTTCACTTCTTCTAGTATAGCCCCAACATGCCGTTTCAGCTCCTCTTTTGAAAATTCTTTTTTGTCAGCTTTTTTCATACCGAGCATTATACTACCAAAGTAAAAATTGGGGTGTTTATAACTTTTTGGAACACAATCTATTTCCCTCTTCAAGCTCTCAGTTCTAAGCTTCTTTATATTCTCCCACTTTTACCTTTGGTGCTCGGATAAGTTTGTTTTGGAGTTTGTAGCCGACGCTTACTACTTCTACTATTTTATGATCATCTTTTTCATTTTCCACTGGCACATTTTCTACCGCTTCGTCGCGCTGGGGGTCAAACTTCTCGCCAAGCGGAGAAACGATCGTCACCCCATGATTTGAAAGAACATTTATGAGCTGCGAATGAATGTATTCCACCCCCACCCGCCAATTTTTATCTACCTTCTCCCACGCTTCTTTGTTTTTGAAGGCTGAATCAAATGAATCAAGGACGGAAATGAGCTCGGTTGAGATATCTTCTTTGGCAAACTTGGCAAACTCTTTTTTCTCCTCTTCCAACCGCTTCCGCAAGTTAACGCTGTCGGCCCGCTCTTTCTGCCAACCGGTCAAATACTCTTGGGATTTAGCTTCCAATTCTTTTATCCTAGCCCGCAGTTTTTTGACTAGCCCGGCCTCATCATGATTGCCTTCTTCATCAATATTTTCATCAAATTTTATATCTTCTTCTTCGTTCATGGCGCAATTATAACCATTTTTCACTAAAAATCAATAAGAACGACGCGCTCAATAGAACGCGTCGTTGTGGGTGGCCGTCCCTCTAGATAGAAACCTAGATGCCCAAGATCTCGACACGAAGCCAAGCACATGGACTGTTTCCCCTTACGGGCTTATGGGAGGTTTTGTAGCCAACCGGTTTGCACCGTCCCATGTAAATTATTACAAATGGAGCAGTGGCAGTCAAGAAAGTTATCCACTTTACCTCTTCGACCACTGTGGAGCTTTGCGGGCTTTTTTGAGGCCGAATTTGCGGCGTTCTTTGGCGCGTGGATCGCGTTTGAGGAGTCCAGCCGATTTAAGTTTAGTTTTGACAGCCGATTCATCGTGTTTAACGAGAGCGCGAGCGATACCGTGACGGACGGCCTCGGCCTGGGAATGAATACCCCCGCCTCTGGTATGGACGGAAATATTGAAATTGCCTATTTTGGCTTTTTCCAATGCTTCTTCTACAATTTTTTGCATTTCTTTGGTCGGAAAATATGAAGCCAAGTCGCGGTCATTTATTTTGAAAGCGCCTTTGGAAGCGGGAGTGAGGCGCACTCTGGCAACTGCGGTTTTCCTGCGCCCCACGGCTTCAATATATTTTTCTGTTTTCTCTTTTGTGGTTGTCATAACTATACTAAAATTATGCGAAAGCTACGAAATGATAACGAAATAATTTCGGATTGGTTTTTAAATTTTCGTAGTTTTTCGTTGTATTTCGCATGATTTTCGTATTACTCGGTTATTATTAAATTTTTCATCATTCTTGGTCTCAATTTATTGGTCGGCAGCATACCCTTGACCGCAATCCGCAAAACTTCTCTAAAGCCTTTGTCAGCAGCTGCCTTTTTCATAGTTCTCTCTCTGAGGCCTCCCGGATAGCCGGAATAGTTTTTGTAAACTTTCTCTTCCATCTTTTTGTTGGTCATGGAAAGTTTGCCCGCATTGACGATTTTGACTTTGACAGTAGGAATAGCGTTCCTCACGTAATCGGTGCGGTTTTTGCCCATAAGGATCAATGCGGCTTGGCTAGCGATTCTCCCTAACTTCTTATTTTGTGCATCTAGTGTGTATTCCATAATTTTCAATATTTCAATTTTCAATCTTTAAATAAAGCTTATGATCGCCATTTTGGCGCCATCGGACATGCGGTTTTTAGCTTTAAATATTCTCAAATAACCACCTTTACGGTCGGCATATTTCTTGACCAAAGTGTCAACCAAAAGCTTGGTGGCGGTTTTACCGACTTTAACTTCCACCGCTCTGCGCGCTGCGACAGTCTGCAGTTTGCCTTGAGTGATAAGTTTTTCTACAAAAGGCCTGAGCTCCTTGGCTTTGGCTTCAGTAGTTTCGATGCGATTATGCAACACCAAAGAGCGGGCCAAAGAATTTATCAGAGCCTTCCTGACTTTGGTAACGCGGTTGAATTTTCTGTTTTGGTTGTGGTGTCGCATCGTAGTTGTTAGTTTTTAGTCATTAGTTTTTAGTTTTTCTATCATCTAATATCTACAATCTATTTACTATTTTAAGGTTATGCCGTGCTCGCCCAAAATCCTCTTGATTTCGGCTACTCCTTTAGCACCCAATCCTTCTATTTCTAAAATGTCTTTTTCTTTCTTCCTGGCCAATCCGCCCAAAGTCCTCACATTGGCGCTTGAAAGAGCGTTTAGGGTGCGGGCGCCCAAATTCAAATCTTCAATGCGAGTTTTTAACGATTCCAAATCGATTTTTTGGCTGCCCTCTTTTGATTCCTCTTTGGATTCGGACTTGGACTCTGCCATGCCGCCTTCCTCCGCTTTAGCCGTTTCTTCGAAACCGGTAATGGCTTGCAATTGCTCTATCATAATATTGACCGATCTCAAAAGAGCATCAGTCGGAGTGAGGCTGCCATCGGTCTCTATCAAGATTCGGAGACGGTTGAAATCGGTGCGGTCGCCGACACGCATATTTTCCACTTCATAGCTGACCCGGCGAATAGGAGTGAAATTGGCATCCATTATAATGGTACCGATATCGACTTTCTCTTTGGAAAGGTGGTCGCGGCTAACAAACCCGAGGCCTTTTTCAACAGTCATTTCAATATCCAATTTTGAATCTTTGTCGGTTAAGGTAGCGATGACGAGTTCCGGATTGATGATTTCCACTTGACCCGGAGCTTCAATATCGCTACCCTGCACTACTTTGGCACCCTTGGCTTTGATAGTCAAAGTTTGAGGTTCATTGGTCAACATCTTGATGCGAAGCCTCTTCACATTGAGCATAATCATAACTACGTCTTCTCGCACTCCTTCAATTGAAGAGAACTCGTGTTTGACCCCATCAATTTTGACGGAAGTCACCGCGGCACCCGGCAGAGACGAGAGGATGATGCGTCGCAAACTGTTGCCGATAGTAAAACCATAGCCCGGATAAAACCCGTCTATTTCATAAACACCCCTGTTGCCTTCTTCCGAAATAATCCTGGGCTTCCCTGGCAATACGATGGCTTTTTCAAAATTTTCTATTGTCATTTTATTAAAAGTTAGTTAAAAAAATATAATTTAAAAGTTATTATCTCTGATAATATTCAACAACTTGACCAAGATCAAACAATAAATCGGCAGTTTCGGTAAAGGCACCCGACTTGACGGTCAGCTCTTTTGCTTTGCTGTTCCAAGCGAGCCAACCAGGCAGTTTGGTGTCCACTACCTTGGTTTCGATTTCATTAAAAAGTTTGCTTCCGCGGCTGCCTTCCCGAATAGTTATTTTATCGCCTTCTCTCACAGCAAAAGACGGCACATAGACTTTTTTGCCGTTGACCAGGAAGTGGCCATGAGCTACTGCTTGCCTGGCGCTTAGGTGGGTTGGCAAAATCCCGGCTCGCCAAACCACATTATCCAAACGATGCTCCAGAGACTTTAGTAGATGGGTAGCGGGAGAGCCGGCCTTTTTGGTAATCGCTTCCTTCACATATTTGCCAAATTGCTTTTCGGTCACGCAATAAAACATCCTCGCCTTTTGCTTTTCATTCATCTGAATGCCAAAATCGGTCTTTGGCTTGAAAGACCTCTTGCGGATTTTGCGTTCTTCTCTCAAGGCGTACTTTTGAGTTTGAGTTTTCTCAAAAATGTTGGCTTTGAGGCGGCGGGCTATTTTGTATTTTGGACCTATATGCATAAATAATTTTCAATTTTTAATTTACAATTTCCAATTACACGCGCCGCGGTTTTTTCGGCTTGGGGCCGTTGTGAGGCACCGGAGTCTCGTCTTTGATGCCCAGAATATTGACCCCCTTGGATATAAAGCCTCGGATGCTTGATTCTCTGCCCAAGCCGACTCCTTTCACTACTACCGATATCTCTTTGAGGCCAAGGGCTTGTGCCTTCAAAGCGAGAGTTTCGCCGACTTTGGCGGCGGCAAAAGGCGTGCCTTTTTTGGCTCCTTTGAACCCTAAGGATCCGCTTGAAGCGGTACCGGCCACATTGCCTTTTTTGTCGGTCAAAGTGAGAGCGGTGTTGTTGTAAGTTGACCTGACATAAAGCACTCCGGTTTCTACCCTTTTTTTACTCGAAAGAGCAGCGGCTTCTGTTTTAACCTCTCCTTCTGTTTTTTCTCCTTCTGTTTTTACAATGCGTTTTTTACCCATAATATTATTTTATTTCTTTTCAACTGCGCGGCGACCGGTGCCCATAGTCTTGCGGACATTGCCTCGGCGGGTGCGAGAGTTGGTCTTGGTCCTCTGGCCGCGAGACGGCAAACCTCTCATATGTCTCACTCCTCTATAAGCCTTGATGTCTTTGAGTCTTTTGACGTTGCCAGAAATCTCTCTCTTCAAATCGCCCTCAATTTTTAAGCTCTCTACAATTTTGCGGATTTCATTTTCTTTTTCGGCAGTCAAATCTTTGGCTTTAGTACCCCAATCGACTTTGGCCCGGTCCAAGATTTTCTGGGCACTAGATCGGCCGACTCCAAAAAGAGTTGTTAGGCCGATTTCAAGCCTTTTGGTTTCCGGTATTGTGATGCCTAAAATTCTCATAATATGATACTAAAATTATGCGAAAGCTACCCGCCCGAATCGTACCGATCGGTACGGGCGGGCGAAATGATAACGAAAATTAATACGAAATAATTTCGAACTGGTTTTAAAATTTTCGTAGTTTTTCGTTGTATTTCGCATGGTTTTCGTATGATTAGCCTTGTCGCTGCTTATGCTTCGGATTGCTTTTGCAAACCACAAACAAAACGCCTTCCCGGCGAACTAGCTTGCATTTGGCGCACATGGTTTTTATAGAAGCTTTGACCTTCATTTTTTATCGGCTATTAACTTTTTCTTACTGGTTTGTGGCTTCGCGCCTACTGTCCTAGCGGCGCACGATCCGGCCCT
>CAYQIR010000031.1:0-10163 GCA_964417625.1 uncultured Candidatus Saccharibacteria bacterium | reverse complement strand
GCGGGAAGACCATGAGGTCGAAGGGAAACTCACCGCGGAACAGATTGGCGAGCTCATCAAAGTTTGCTGTGAGGCAACTCTGGAACAAAGAGTTAGCATCCAGGCCACTCTTCAGAAGATCTTTGAAGCAGAGTAGTACACCCTGAGCCTGACGGATACAGGCAAGCCCGGCTACATGGTCGGGCTTTTTCTATGCTTCTATGATTTTTGAAAACTATCAACACTTGATGTGACCGCATTGAGTGTCGATGGTGTCAAAGGTCACCTTTGACACCTGATGTGTGTAATATGGTTCATGACAAATTTGACGGCCGTCACGTAGTATCTACTGTGATTGACCAAAAATGCGCGACCGCGAAAATCTGGTCAATCTAGGAAATTAGAAAAATTAAATAACAAAAAACCCGCCGGTGAGGGCGGGCTTCTGCTGGTTAATTAACCAAACTAATAGGGACAGGCCAGATATTATTGCGCCAAAGTAGTGAACGAATATTGGCTCGAAGTAGCGGTATTGCCGCTAGCGTCAGCCGATTCTACTACATAGTAGTATGTGGTAGATGTCGCCAAATCGGAAAGAGATAAATTATGGCTTGTTACTAGGTCGGATGAACTTACAACAGTAACAGAAGTGGTAACGATAGGGGTACTGGTGCCAAACGATACTTTACTGTTTGCAGGTTCGTCAGTCGTCCAAACCACATTGGTAGTCGTCGCCAAAAGAGCGGAAGTATTGACTCCGCTAATCACCGGAGCAACGATATCTGGAGTAGTGCTGGCCGTAGGAGTAGTAGCGCCGGTACATGCGCCGATAACATCACCGTGCCTAAGGTGAGCTGATACGGCCGGAGCGCCAATCGTGATGGTTTGTTTGGCGGCTTGATTTCCCGGAGGAAAATGACAAATGGTTACAGTAGCCCCAGGCAGTGAAGAAGCTGTAGTGGAAGCCGTTGTAGAAGCCCAACCTACGTTGAGCTTTTTAGCAAGCCCCGGAGGCAGTTTGGCGGTAGAGGTGCTGATGGTGCCCAAAAATCCATATAAGGCGGCTTTGGTTTTTGGCCCCACTTCTCCTAATTGTTCAATGCCATGCTTTTTCTGGAATTTTTTGACCGCATTTTCGGTCAGCTGGCCAAAGTAGCCTGTCACCAGGCCTTCCGGATAAATACTTGGGTCGGCAGCCAATATTTCTTGCAATGAAACGACTTCGTCGCTCGTCATGCCTTTTCGCAGTTGCCGAGTCAGCTTAATGGTCTCTTGTATATCGCCTTTCACCGCTTTCACTTGGGCTTGGGCAGCTTGCAGAGTCTGGACCAATGCCTGCAAGTTTTTGACCTGGTCAAGCAGAGCCTGGATTTGGCTGGAAACAGTGGTCGTCCCAGTTATTTGGGCTGATGCAAGCATCGGGCCTCCAAGCATCGCGAGTGCAACCGCCACGCTGATAAATATTTTTCTTTTCATATTATTTATAATAATTATAAATAAACTAATAATAGCGATTATGTCGCTTCATAAAGATAAGGTTGCCCTTACCTCCATCCTTTATAATAATATCATGCCGAACCATATTCCATTTGATAAGTGGATATCTTTTAATCTCTTGAATCAACCTTTTGTTTCTCGGCTTTTTGTTTATCTGACCCTTTTCGTTCTTTGAGCTTGTCGGAGACGGCTTTTTCAAACTTTTTCAATTCCTCCCGCTGTTTTCCATTATCTTTAATTTTGGCTTCTTCGCCTTTATCTGCATCAGCACTTTCTATTTTCTGTTCAGCTGTAGCCGTGAATGTTTGTTTCGCATCACCATTGCCATGATCGGCATTTAACTGCTCCAAGACTTTTGCATGGGCCGATATATTGGCCTCAAACTCAAGCTCTATTAGTTTAGCCTTTCCGGTTGAAGAAGCCGCTTTTACGACGGAAATATCAAAAGCATCCACATGCTCATTAAAACGATTTTCCAAATAACTTCGTTTCTCTTCATTTAATTCGCCTTTGATCACCAGGTCAGCCGCTTCCTCCAAGCGCCTGCTGGCTTTTATACTCTCCCACTCAGCCTTGTCTGCGGGGGCAGTATTGAAAAAGTCGCGCAGCGGCTCGCTCAAGTCGACTTTGATAAAATAAAGGTTCTCGCCGGGCAATGCCGTTTCGGCATTATAAGCTACAGCTCCGCCAGCTATAACCAAAAGCAGGACGATGGTTTGAAAAGCATACAGATATTTTGGATTTTTAAAGACAGCCCACAAACTTATTTTATGGATATAAGGCGAGGGAATAGGAGCGTTCAAAACAGACTTCAAAATATCCGCCTTCTCCCCCTTTTGAAGCCTTATGCTTTTTAGATCCTGTATTCCTTTTTTAAGCTCATCCCTCATTGTCTCAAATTTATTCTATACTAATTCCGAGCGCATTTCTTAGTTCCGCTAGCCCTCTAGTGATCCGGACCGAAACCGCATTGGGAGTAATCCTGAGCACTTCCGCAATCTCGGTTGGAGATAAATCCTCCACAAAGCGCAAGTGCACCGCTTCCCGGTTTTGAGGCGATATCTTATTGATCGCTTTGATGGCAACGCTTGCTTCTGCCGACAAACCGATGATTTCGTGCATTTTCTCGTCTTTTATTTCAAAAATGCCGTCATCATCCTCACCCGCCATTGCTTCCAGCGACTGGGGCTTTTTCTTGCGGTACCAATCTATAATCTTATTCCTAGCGATGGTTAAAATAAAGGCCCGCGGATGCTCTATCAATGTATTGCTCCTGAATACTTGCCAGAATTTGGCAAAAGTATCTTGCACAATATCAATCACCTCTTCTCTATTGGCCACTCGCAATAAGGTATACCTAAACACCAGGTCCGCCTGCTTTTGATATATCAGAGAAAACTCCGTTTTTTTATCGTTGGTCTCCATAAATGTTGACGGCTGAAAATCAGATTTCTTTCATAGATTACAATATAAAAGCTGCTATGTCTATGAAAGAAGGTTTAATATCTTCCGTCATCGCGGGTATGGCGCCAAAGTGTCGCCATATTACCAGTTAATAAATAGTTATGAAAAACAACTTATTAAAAAATTCTTGGGTAGCTCTTGTGATCGCCCTCCTTGCAGTTTCGCCGGCATTTGCTTACGCCAAAAGCAACGGCAAAAACGGCGATAATGAAAAGAAAAACCAGGCGGCCAAAGTCAAAGTAGAGAAAATTGAGAGAGAATCAGAAAGTAAAGATGATGGCGACGACAACGATAGAGACAACGATAAAAAGGAGAATAAGCTTGAGCGCAAGTGCTTGACGGCTTATGGGCATCTTTTTGCTTTCGGCTGGCTTAAAAAGAACACTGCTCCGGAAATAGACATGGATTGCTTCTTGCCATTCGGTATTGCTAAAAAATTTAAAGACCACAACGGCACTGCCAGTTCCACTCCTGATACTGTCGCTCCGGCCATCACCGACCTTAGAGCGGAGGCCAATGTAACCAGCGCTGTTATTACCTGGAACACCAACGAAAAAGCCGACTCCGCTGTTTTCTGGAGCTTAACCTCTCCGGTCAACACTTCCAGCACTTCGCCATCCCAGATTTTTGTCGGGAATAAAGTCAAAAATCATTCCTTGACGATAAACGGCCTCGCGGCCAGCACCACTTATTATGTGGTAGTCATCTCCAAGGATGCAGCGGGCAATACGGCCACTTCGTCCGAGCTCTCCTTTACCACCAAACCGGTTGTAATTATAGGAGACATCACCGCTCCGACCATCAGTTCAGTCGTAGCTATGATAGGCACCTCTACCGCCAAAGTCGGCTGGCAGACCAATGAACCGGCTACCTCCAAAGTTTACTTCGGCACTTCCACTCCGCTTAGCCTGACAGCCTCTTCAACCAGCTTCGTTGAATCGCTCTCACTCGTGAGTGCTCACTTAGTCCAAGTGAACGGCCTTGGAACCAGCACTACCTACTACATGGTAGTTGAGTCCAAAGACGGCGCCGGGAACACCCAAAGGACCAGCGAGTTCTCCTTTACCACCGGCTCATAATCTCCCCGCCTGAAATAACAAAAAGGCCGCTCGAGAGGGCGGTCTTTTTTGTGTGTAAAAATATTGCGTAAAATGTAATCTTTTTCTTTTATATGTTATCTTAAGCTACAGAAAGGTAAGGTCGGTAATGAAAGATCTCTTAGGAGCCCAGACGTTTTTGGCGATCTTTATTTTAGTGTCGCTCGCACTGGTAATCAGCCTAGTCTTGGACGAAGATGCGCCCAAGACTGCATCGCCAGATATTCAATACGAGCGACGGTATACCGTCGGAAAATGAGATTGTCAAAAACGGCTAAGCCGCTCTAGGATACTCAGTGTTCCGGCGGCTTTTGCTTTCACTAACATTCAAACATAAATGTTAAGTTACTCTTATAATGAAATTATTTTTTTAATTTATTCTCTTGGCTTCATCAGAGGGAAAGTTTGGAGTTCACGCAAAGGTTTGCCAGCAAGTATTGCAAAAAGCCGTTCACCAAAACCAAATCCGCAAGTCGGTGGCATGCCATGTTCCAACATTTCTACAAATTCTAAGTCAGGCATCATGGCTTCCTCATCACCCGCTTCAATCAGCTGACCCTGCACTTCAAACCGCTCCTTTTGGTCCACTGGGTCGTTGAGTTCCGAATAACCTCGACCGACTTCACTGCCAGCGATAATAGGCTGGAACATTTGTACTACATCTTTACCTGCCACTTTTTTAGCCAAAGGCGCCACCAAAACCGGATGGTTAATGAGAAATGCCGGCCCGCTAATATTTTTGCGGCAATATTTCCAGAGAGTGTCCAAAAGCCGTTCTTTATTTTCCCCTTCAAATGATACTCCTAGTTCGCGGAGCTTAGCTTTTATCTCTTTCTCATTAGCCGATTCTATATTTATACCGGTCTGTTTCTTAATCTCTCCGGCATAATCTACCTCCTGCCACTCGTCGGCCAGGTCAAAAGTATGGCCATTGTGTTCAAATTTGGTTTTGCCAAAAACCTTTTCGGCAATCGCAATGTATAATTCTTTAACTAAATTCATACCATCATGGTAGTCAGCATAGCTCCAATAAAATTCAAGATTAGTGAATTCCTGCAAGTGCTCCGGGCTCGTGCCTTCATTGCGGTATACTTTGCCAATCTCAAAAGTTTTGGGGAAGCCTCCGGCCATCAATCTCTTTTGCCACAATTCGCCAACTGAAATGCGCAGACATAGATCAATATTAAAATCGTTGTGGTGGGTTTTGAAAGGCCTCGCTTCAGCGCCGCCGGTAGTAATTTCTAACGTCGGCGTATCAACTTCCAAGAATCCTTTTTCTTTAAAGAAAGCCCTTGCTACATCCCAAAATTTTGATTTTTGGACAATAAGTCTGCGCAGTTCTTCATCCATCAAAAAGTCCAAGTAGCGCTTGCGGTAACGCTCTTCCACATCTTGTAGGCCGTGCCACTTCTCGGGCAACGGCAAAAGGCTCTTCCCCGCCATGACCCAGCTCTTGAGTAAAATGCTCTGCTCACCGCGTTGCGAAGTGAGCGCGCTTCCGGAAACCGAAATAAAATCGCCGATATCTACCGTATCAACGAAAAGATTAAAAACTTCTTCGGCCATTTCGTCTTTTTTAATGATCACTTGCATTTTTTTGGTACCGTCAAAAAGGACAGCAAAGAGAATTGCTCCTTGGCCGCGTATCGCTATGACCCGCCCAACGACCGAAAACTCTTTGCTGCTCTTTTCCAAATCCGCGAAATTTCGCCTCACTTCTGCCAAGTCAAAATCTCTCGGCACTTTTGCCGGATAAGGGTCAATATTTGAGTTTCGGAGCTGCTCCAGTTTTTTTAACCGCGTTTCTCTTATTTCTTCTAATGACGCCATTGCGCTCTATTTTAACTCAATTATTTTGTAAGTGATAGGGCCCTGGGGTGCATTGTAAGTAAAAGTTTCTTTCTTTTTTTTGCCCAAAATCGCCTCGCCAAATGGGGAGTGGACCGAGATTTTGCCGCTTGCCAAATCGGATTCTTCGCCGCCGACTATGGTATAAACTTTTTCATTTTTGTCGCCTTCTTTGCTGACAGTCACTATGGAGCCAACCGCCACCGCATCGGTTCCATGAGAAGAAACAATGACTGCATTTTTTAGAATAGAATCAAGTTTTTGGATACGGTCTTCCACTACTCCCTGCATATCGCGAGCTTCATGATATTCGGCATTTTCCGAAAGGTCGCCGAGCGATTTGGCATACTCTAATTGTTCAGCAATTTCCTTGCGCTTTACTTTTTTCAGATGATCCAGCTCCGCTGAAAGCTCCGCATGCTTCTCCTTGGTCAAAAACTCTTTCTCTTCCATTGTTTAAAATTTAAATGATAAATTCTTTGTTACTTATTTCATAGTAATAAGTGCTGTATTGTATGCAATTCTACCCAAAAGTCAAATCCTGACCATCACTGACTTTTTGAAGATTTATACTGATTTAAAATATCGGAATCGAAAGTATAAGCGGTCACTTTTTGCTTCGCAAATCTTTCTTCAGCAAACCATATCAGCTTTTCAACTAAATCAATATTGGAAACACCAGATTTTTTCCAATTATGCTGATAAAGACTGCCAGGCAAAGTATTAACTTCATTTACAAAAATTTCTTTTTTTCCTGCATCTATCAAAAAATCGACTCGAGCGATGCCAGCGCAGCCCAGTATTTTATAAGTTTGAATTCCAAGCGCTTTGGCTCTTTGGGATAATTCTGGATCAATATTGGCCGGGATCTCCGAATACTGGCTGTTCACGCCTCCGGTTTTTTTGCCTCCCGACATATACTTTTCGTTGTAGTCAAAAAATTCCGATTTGTTCAATGGCTTTTCTAACTCCGCCAGCACCAGATCTTCGTTGCCCATCATCGGCAAAGTGATCTCTATCAGATTTTGCACCCCTTCTTCCACCAAAACTTTTTCATCATAATGAAAAGCTACTTCTATCCCGTTCTGCAGCTCCTGCTCGTTTTTGGCTTTGCTCATACCGATACTCGAGCCGAGGTGCACCGGCTTTACGAAGAGAGGATACTTGAGCCTTTTTATTTCTTCGAGAAATTTATTTTTATTTTTCTCGAATTCGGATTTAACAAACCAAACATAGGGCACCACCGGTAGTTTCTCAGCTTCCAGAACCTGCTTGGTCAGAACCTTGTCCATAGCCACGGCGGAAGCAAATATGTCACAGCCGACAAATGGCACATTAGCCAGTCTCAAAAGGCCCATTAGAGATCCGTCTTCGCCGTAAGTGCCATGCATAGCCGGAAATGCTACATCGATTTTGGTTTTTTTGGAGCTGGCAAATCCTTGTGCGGTCAGCTCCAAACTGCCGCCAAGCGACAGTTGTAACGGTCTCATTTTCTTCAATTTGTTTGCAAATTCGCCGTTGTCTCTGAAAAATCCAATATGGTTCATCTTCGGATCAGAATACCAACTGCCATTTTTCCCTATGTAAACCGGCATCACTTCATATTTTTTGGAAGCCAGAAGAGAGTCAATAATCGGGTTGTGAGCTGTAATAATAGAGACATCGTGTTCTACACTCCGTCCTCCGAATATGACAGCAACGGTTTTTTTCATATAGCTATATTAACATAAAAATCAATAATAATTGTCTGGCCAGTCATTCTGGTAGAGCAGAAGGTCGTTGTTGACAGTCTGCTTGGGAAGAGACGAGAATAGTTCTCCAGCCGACTCAAACCAAATGATCTCCCCGGCAAAATTTTCTTCCTTCAGACCTTCGACAATAAACGGAGTAACAGAATTCCTAACTAATACCACCTTTTCTATTTCGGCATCAGCCAGCCACTTACCTATCTGTATATGAATTTCTCTTGCTCTCCTTCCCATCTCTACCAACCCGGGAGTGATGTAAAACCTGCGTTTGTTTTTAATATCGGAAAGAAAATTGATCGCCGCCTTAACCCCGTCAGGGCTACCGTTGTAACTGTCATCTATCACAATGATGCCACCCACTTCCTCTTTCAGTTGGAGCCGGTGCTCAAACGGTTCAGTCTTTTTGATACCCAGCTCAATAAATTCTGTTTTAATACCCAAACATTTGGCAAGATGCATGGCTGCAGCCAGAGGACCCACCTGATGCAATCCCAGAAGTTTGGAGTTTGCCACAATACCATCGCTTTTGTCGTTTTTTAAAACAAAATTAGTGCCAGAAAGATTAGATGCTGCTTCACTGACTTTCCAATCACTTTCACTTTGGCTGGATAAATTTTTTATGCCGCTTCCATTGTAAGTGTAAAGCTTAGGAGAGTCTGGATTTTTGTTTTTGACATGGTGGGCTTTTTCTTCGCTCAATCGGTTATCGCCGTTCACGTATAATTTGGAGCCACTCTTTCTCTCTAAGAAATCCGCCAATTCAAAAACAGTTTTTGCAGTTTCTTCCAAATTTTTGAATTTATCCATGTGGGCTTCGTTTACACCGGTTATTACCCCCATATCTGGACCAACCATCTGGCACAGTTTTTTTATGTCTCCCGGGTAATACTCACCCATTTCAAAAATCAAGATTTCTTCATCGCCGTCTAAGTTTTTCACGAAACGAGCTATGCCTAGGGGAGTATTTTTATTATCCGGGGTCGCCGCTACTTTTTTGCTTTCTCCTAAAACCGCTTTGAGTATTTCTTTCATTGTAGTTTTACCGTATGACCCGGCGATGCCGATTTTCAGCGCTTTGTGGTTTTTGAGTTTAGCTTTTGCTCTGTTTACGATAATCTTCTCAAGGGGAGATTGCAATAAATTGAGTAGGTAAGCAAAAATCGCAATCGCGTAAAGAGTAAAGTAAGGAAAAATAAAAATCGAGACAGCCAAAGCTACAAAAGAGGCGTATCCGTCAAAAATCCAGAAAGTAGAAAGTGACATAATAAAAAAGAAAATGTGTAATAACCAACCGAAAGTTAGTAGGATAATCGCTTTTGTCGTTTTGACCAACATTTTCCTTGTCTCCACTCGCCGAAAATCTTCAGCTCTTCTAAACCAGCCAAAAAAATCAGCGATATTATACTCGCTCGCCTGTAGCATATAAACGAGCGAACGAACATATATAAAGCTGTATTTGGATAAAAATTTTTTCATTAGCACACTATTTTATTTGACAAAATCGCCGATAATACCAGCCACCTTTTGAGCTTCTTCAATCTGGACAAAGTGACCTGTATTTTGTAGCACTTCCAATCTTGAACTAGCGATCAGAGAATGGAGCAGTTGGCCGTCTTTAAGAGGCGTTTGCATATCTTTTTCGCCCCATATCAGCAGAGCGTCACATTTGATTTTCGCCGCAAGAGGTGCCAGATTTTCATCGACGACTGCTTTGAAAATCTCTTTCATGTTTCCCGATTCCAGATAATCGCTGCCAATAATTTTATAAAATTTGTTTTTCAATTTTCTACGAACAAAGATCAGGGGTGGGATATAAGAAATGACATCACCTATTTTAGCAAGAAACAAGAACAGTTTTTTTCTAAGAGTATCCACTTTCACTCCGGCAGCAGAAATTAGAACAATTTTCTTCGCTTTGAGTTTACCGCTGGCTATCCCTTTTATTATTATCCGACCACCGAATGAGTGGCCGACAATGACATCCGGCTTTATTTCCAATTTATTTATAAAAGCATCCAGAAAGTCTATATAATCACCAAGATCCCAAGCCTGAGAAGACTTTTCCGTCTCCCCAAAACCCGGCAGGTCTATTCGTATGATCCTGTAATTATTTTTCAAAATTGTCGCAATACCATCAAAGTCTGAAAGAGTTCGCCGCCATCCATGCAACATTAAAATAACTGAACCTTCTCCTTCGTCTAAATAGGCAGTCGGCAAATTATTGACTAAAATCTTTTTCAAAATTGATTTCATCCCGTTAGTGAAAAATGACATTACTTTTTGAAAAGCCATCATTTTATCGCTTAAATTTATAACTATACTAAACTTAAATAATTTATTTAAATCACCACAAAAAAGCTTTTCGATGCCATTTTCTACTACGGGATTCACTCTTATTATTGTATCCCAATTTTGCTGTACTTTATATACTTGACAAATTTGGTGTATTTGTTACAATAAAGGAGGAGGAAAACACCTACGCAGACCCCCGAATCCGAACAGATTCTGATAATGAAATATTGTTGTCAAT
>CAYQIR010000030.1:0-10551 GCA_964417625.1 uncultured Candidatus Saccharibacteria bacterium | reverse complement strand
GCGAGCCGCAAACTTTGCAAAATGGAGAAATCATAAAGCGGCCAGGGATTGTGCATCGGCTTGATAAGGAGACGAGTGGAGTGATTATTGTCGCCAAAACTTCCGAAGCACATCTTTTCTTAAAAGAACAATTTCAAAATAGAAAAATTGAAAAAATTTACCACGCGGTAGTAGTGGGAATTTTTTCGGAAGACAAAACCGAAGGTGTGATAGATAAGCCGATCGGCCGAAGCGCGGGGGATTTCAGAAAGTGGTCAGCCGAATACGGGGCCAAGGGGGAGATGAGGGAAGCGCTGACCGAGTATAAAGTTCTTGTTCAAAATATCATCCCCCAACCCCCCTCTTATGTTAAGAGGGGGGCCAAAGACGCAAAAAATCTTTATAAAGAGTTTGCATACTTGGAGGTAAAACCAAAAACCGGCCGGACACATCAAATCAGGGTGCATCTCAAATCCACCTCTCATCCGGTGGTTTGCGACAAACTTTACGGTTCTAAGGAGTGTACTCCCGAAAATTGCTTGGGTTTTGACCGGCTAGCTCTGCATGCGCTCTCAATCAAATTGGAATTGCCGCCTGCCCGCGTAGGCGGGTCCGGCACTCATATAAAAATAGAATCACCCTTGCCTCCTGAATTTG
Organism: uncultured Candidatus Saccharibacteria bacterium; assembly: GCA_964417625.1. Lineage (GTDB taxonomy): Bacteria > Patescibacteriota > Minisyncoccia > Phycocordibacterales > WO2-35-19 > CAYQIR01. The sequence goes on along the minus strand of CAYQIR010000030.1, from coordinate 9,915 downwards.
AAAATGCTTTGGTAAAATTAAAAAATGGCTGAAAATAAGGTTATTTCACCAAACAGCTTGACAAAATAGGGCGTTTGGGTGTATAATGTAAGAAGAGTGCGGGTAGGGCGAGAGCCCAAATTAAAATCCGCGCAGATCTTCGACAGGAGTGATAACGATGCAGCCATCGATTACACTTGGCCAGAAAGAGGAGATTATCAACGTGGTTACCGATACTGTCCGCAAGGCGGTCGGGGTAGCTATCGACGAGCTCCAAACGGCCGGCGCTCTCACCAAAGAGTCGGCCCAACTAGTTCTTGGCAACGGCAACCGCCTTGTGGCGGCAGTCACTGCGACTGTCAAGCAGACTATCGCGGAAATCGCCGAGAGCGTAACCGGAATTCTGAAACTCATCTCTACCGGTAAAGAAATTGAAATCGGTGAGACCGACGGCACCGAAACTTTGGCTGACGCGCAAGACGTATTCAACTACGTGGACAGCGATTTCAGCAACTGGAACACAAATGTCCCCGGCAAACCGACAACCAAAACGAAAACGCAGATTTTCGAGATGGTAAAGGACGGAGACTTCCGCGCTATTTTCGGCGGCACGGGGCGCGATCTGGATTCTCTCTGCTGGGAGCAGAGCCAGATCAAAGCCTTCGTCCGTAGTCACAAAAAGTGGCTTCGAACCGACGGCTATGCCACTCTTTTCCTCTTCAAAGTTGGAGAGGGGAAGAACAAGCACTTCTTCGTGGCCTACGTGTACCTGTGCTCAGACGGCGCCCTGTACGTGGACTGCAGCCGGTTCGAGTTTGACGACGTCTGGTATGCCGCACACAGGCATCGCGTGGTGCTCCCGCAACTGCAACTGGAGTCTTAGGGTTTGACCCTTTGACTCTTTGTCCCTCGGACCCTTCCATATCGGGTCCGGGGGATTTTGTTATAATAGTTTTGCAATCAGTGGACATGCCGATTTTTATTGAAGCAAGAATATAGAGGAAAAAGTAAAAAAGATTTTGAAAAAGGCTTAAAAAGTGCTATATTTTGAGCACGACACTAATACACGAATTGACGCGAATGACACTAATAAAAATGGAAAAAGAGCAAAATAAAAATTTAAAAAGTAAAATAGCCGAAAGAGAAGAGGAAATACTTAAATTTTGGCAGGAAAACAAAATTTTTGAAAAATCTCTGGCCAAAGAGGCCCCAAAAGGCGAGTTTGTGTTTTATGAAGGGCCGCCGACTGCTAACGCCAAGCCAGCCCTCCATCACCTCGAATCCCGGGTTTTTAAGGATGCAATACCGCGCTACAAAACCATGCGAGGCTTTCATGTTAGGCGCAAAGCGGGGTGGGACACCCACGGTTTGCCGGTAGAATTGCAGGTTGAAAAAAAGCTCGGCCTCAAATCCAAAAAAGACATTGAAAAGTACGGAGTAAAAGAATTCAATAAACATTGCCGGGACAGCGTCTTTGAATATATAGGAGATTGGGAAAAGTTTACTGACCGTATCGGCTACTGGGTGCTCAAAAACGATGCTTACTACACTTTTGATTCTAAATATATAGAATCGGTGTGGAATATTCTCAAAACCATCAATAATAAAAAACTTTTATATAAGGATTATAAAGTTTTGCCGTGGTGCCCGCGTTGCGGGACAGCGCTCTCGTCGCATGAGTTGGCTCAAGGATATGAAGACATCAAAGACCTGTCGGTAACGGTAAAATTTAAAGTTGTCGGAGAAGAAAATACCTATCTGCTCGCCTGGACCACTACCCCTTGGACATTGCCTGGCAATGTGGCACTGGCGGTGGGAGAGGGTGTTGATTATGTAAAAATAAAAACTAGCAAAGAATTTTTTATATTAGCAAGGGCGCGCTTATCGGCAGTTGGCGAAGATTATGAAATTGTCGCTGAAATGAAAGGGGAGAAGCTCTTGGGTTTTGCCTACGAATCACTCTATCCGTATTTAGCAAACAATCTGCCAAAATCAGAAGAGGGTAAAATTGATAAGGCGTTCAAGGTTTACAATGCCGATTTTGTGACTACCGAAGACGGTACTGGTGTTGTGCACACAGCCGTAATGTACGGGCAAGATGACTTTGTGCTTGGCAACGAAATTGGCTTGCCTAAAGTGCATTTGGTCAACGAAGACGGAACTTTCAAGGAAGGAATGGATTTTCTATCCGGTCGTTTTGTTAAAGATGAGACGACAGATGTGGAGATCATAAAAGATTTGGCGCATCGAGGCTTATTGTTTAAAAAAGAAAAATATGAGCACTCCTATCCGCATTGCTGGCGATGCAAAACTCCGCTTATTTATTACGCTCGCGACTCTTGGTATATCAAAATGTCCGATTTGCGCGGCAAGCTAATGAAGGAGAATGAAAAAATAAATTGGGAGCCGGCTAACATTAAAGAAGGCCGATTTGGCGAATGGCTTAAGGAAGTGAAGGATTGGGCAATTTCGCGCGAACGCTATTGGGGCACGCCTTTGCCCATCTGGCAGGATAGCGAGGGAGAAATTCAAGTTACTGGAAGTATTGCTGAACTCCGGCAACATGTCAAGAAATCAGGCAATCAATATTTTACTTTGCGTCACGGCGAAGCGGAACAGAATATTGCAGACACCATAAATGCGGACCCCAGAAATATTTTTCACTTAACCGAAGAGGGGAAAAGGCAAGTGCAAATCGTAGCCGGAGATTTGAAGAGTAAAAAAATAGATCTGATTCTCGTTTCTCCTTTTGCCAGATGCCAAGAGACTGCCAAAATCGTGGGTAGCGCTTTGGGGCTCCCAGAAGATTCTGCCATAACGGATGAAAGGATCGGTGAATTTAAGAAAGGCTCTGGTTTTGAGGGTAAAAAATGGGACGAATATTGGAAGTTGTTCGAGAGTACCCGTGAAAGATTTGAAAAAGCGCCTGACGGCGGTGAGAATTTGCTGGACCTCAATAAACGGGTGGGAGAATTTTTGTATGATATTGAAAAAAAATATTCCGGCAAAAATATTCTGATTGTGAGCCATGGCGGACCGATAACCGCCATGTATATGGTGGCGGAGGGAGCGGATATCGACAGATGCGTTGCAATCAAAGAAAAAGACATGAACGCCGGTTTGGCTGAATTGGCCAGTTTGGATTTTGTGCCATTGCCGCATAACGACAATTATGAGCTGGATTTGCACAAACCCTATATAGACGAGATTAATTTGGTTGATGAAAACGGCCAACCCATTAAAAGAGTCAAAGAGGTAATGGATGTCTGGTTTGACTCTGGCGCGATGCCGTTTGCCGAGGACCACTATCCTTTTGAGAACAAAGACTGGATTGAAGGCGAAGGTTATCCGGCGGACTATATTTCCGAAGCGATCGACCAGACTCGCGGCTGGTTTTACACTCTGCATGCCATTGGGGTACTTTTGGATTTCGGTAAGGCTTACAAAAATGTTATTTGCTTGGGGCACATCTTGGACGCGGAAGGCAAGAAGATGTCAAAATCAATCGGCAACATCATTGATCCTTGGGCAATGATGGATAAGTATGGAGTCGACGCCCTGCGCTTCTGGATGTATAGCGTTAATCAGCCAGGCGATTCCAAAAATTTTGACGAGAAAACTGTAGATGAAATCATCAAAAAAGTTTTCAACCCAACCGAAAATATACTTTCGTTTTACGAAATGTATAAAAATGAAAATATAAAACCGGAAAATAAAAGCAGGCATATTTTGGATAGGTGGATCATAAGCTCTGTCAATAAGCTTATAAAAGAAGGGGGTGAATCACTTGACCGCTTCAAACTTTTTGAACCAACTAGGGCGGCCAGAGATTTTGTGGGCGATTTTTCTACCTGGTATATCCGCCGTTCCAGAGATCGCTTTAAATCTGACAATCCAGTAGATAGAAGGGAAGCTCTCGCCACCACAAGTTTTGTGCTCAGAGAGTTTGCCAAGTATTTATCTCCGTTTACTCCATTTTTCGCTGAAAATCTTTATCTGAAGTTGAAACAACCCGAAGATCCGGAAAGTGTCCACCTTTGCGAGTGGCCCGAAGTGGGCAATATAGACCAAGAAATTTTAACCGATATGCAAGAGGCGAGAAACACCGTATCTCTGGCTCTTGAAAAAAGAATGTCGGCTGGCGTCAAGGTGCGACAGCCGCTTCAGAAATTGAAAATTAAAAGATTGAAAATTGAAAAATTAGAGGAAGAATATTTGGAGCTCATAAAAGATGAAGTGAATGTCAAAGAAATAATTTTTGACGAAAAATTAGAAACAGAGGTGGAGCTGGATACAGAAATTACAGCGGAGTTGCAAAAAGAGGGAAACGTGAGGGAATTCATAAGAGCAGTTCAGGATCTCCGCAAGAATAAAAATCTTATACCCGGAGACAGCATAGAGCTTTTGGTAGAGACTGACACTTCTGGTCAAGAATTTTTAAATTCTGTTTTGGAAGAAGTGAAAAAGCCGACTAATGTATCGGAAATAAAATTTAACGCTAATGGTGCAGAGGAAATCTCGATAAGCGGGATGAAGTTTAAATTATCTTTACTATAAACTGAAATCTATCATCTAAAAACTTTGTGCCATGTACCATAAACATCACACCAAAGGGATCATTATTTCGAGCAAAATCGAAGGCGACCACAGCCGGCGGGTGAATATTTTTACCGAGCATTTCGGCCTGATTATTGTCAGGGTTCAGGGAACGAGACACCTCCAGTCAAAACTCCGCGCCAACTCCCAAGATTTTTCTTTTGGCGAATTTTCTTTGGTTCACGGCAAGAGCGGCTGGAAAATGGTAAGCGCCAAATCGCACAAAAATTATTTCGAAATCTTCAGAAGCTCTCCTCCAAAATTAAAAATTGTTTGTAATATTTTAAACTTGATTAAAAAATTGGTTTCCGAAGAAGCCCGCCAGAACGATGAAGTCGGGCAGGAGGCAGGAGGCTCTCTTTTCGCCACAGTCACCAATTTTTTTGATTTTTTGGCTACCGCTAAGGCGGAAGACATCGTCCTTTCGGAATGCCTGACTTTGCTCCGGATTCTGCATATCTTGGGCTACATGAGGCATGACCCTGATTTTTCAATTCCGATTGCTTCTTCTGAAATAAACGTGAAAGATTTAGAAATAATTGCTCCCAAAAGGGCGCAAATCATCCGCCTCATAAACGAATCCCTCCAGGCCGCTTAAAAACCTTATTTTAAGCCATTTTTATCTTGTGGCCTTGTGTTTTTAATCATAGTATGCTATACTATGACTAGGTTGCAGGAAGCTGAAAAGCTAAATCAAAACCTGCTTTTCTTTGAGAAAGGACAGCCCAAATGGGAACGACCTTAACTCCGTTTAATCAGGGCCAACTGGCCCAACTCGGAAACAACCTGAACATCGCAGTTGCCACAGTTTTGCCGAAAGTGGCGGCCAAATTCGAACCCAAGCTGCTTCTGAAGGCGCTTGACGGTCGCGGCCAGTTTTTGGCCGACCGGCTGGGAGAGGCGCTCGAGAATATTTTGAGTGGCATGTTTGTGCTCGGTACGCCGGGCATAGTAAGTGTCACTCTTTCCGCACCGCACGACCCGAATGTGTTTTTCCAGACTCGTTCCGGTCTGTATGTCTGGGACGATTTCTGTTCGCGGATTGTGGCCCAAACAAAACCGACTGCCGCAGGGACGGCCTTCAAACTCAACAACGCTCTTCTTACGAAAGACATGAGCGACGAAGAGATCGAGTCGGCGCTCCCCAAAGACCATCTTTTCGGTGAAAGCGCCTTGTGCGCGATTATCGCGAGCATGATCTCAGAGCAACCCAGCGGAAAGGAAGGCAAACTCCTGAACAACGGCTACGCCAACCTTTTCTACACGAGCTCCTGTGTCGTGTTCGTGTACTGGTACGCCGACTACCGTGAGTGGCTCGTCAACGCGTGGGAGCGCGCTGACGACAGGTGGCGTGCTGGTCGCCAGGTCTTCTCTCCCGCAACTGGCGCTTAGACCTTTTGCCCGCGAAGCGGGATAGACCCTCGGATCCTTTGACGCTATGTCACTGGACCGGGGGTCTTTTTGATATAATGGATTTGAAATTTCTAATGGCACTTCGGTTAAGGCTTAGGTGCAGAGATTTTGAAAGCGGGTTCGACAGAGTTCTTCCGGTCAAGACTTGAAGGAGAGAGCGTTCCCGTATTCCCATAAAAACTTTTTCAGTTGGTGTCCAGAATCAGCGGACTTTTAGGTCCCGAATAATATTCAGCCCAAAATTTTTTGATGGGCGGTGACTTGGAAGGTTCAGGATACGAGAGCTCCTGTGTCGTGAACGTGAACTGGAACGCCGACTACCGTAAGTGGAACGTCAACACGTGGAAGCGCGATGACAACAGGTGGAATGCTGGTAACCAGGTCTTCTCTCCCGCAACTCTACAAGTTCTCCCGTCATTTATTTGGCGGGAGTTTTGTTTCTATTCCTTTTTTCCAGCCCCCCAATTGTCTGCCGATTTCTTCCAATTTTTGAGAAAGTTCGATATGTTGCTCCGTTGAAATTAATTTATTTTCCCAAGCAAGCTGAATGAAAAATTTTAATATATCAAGTTTGGATACGGTTTTACTAAGCATTATCACTTTGGGTTCTGTTGGTAAATACGCGGAATAAAAAGTTAATTCTAAAACGGAAAGAAACAAATTTTCAATTTTTTGGCCTATGCCAAACCGTTCAACTCTTGGAAAATCCCTATGCAGTTTTTGCCAAAAGATATACGACTCTTTTTCTTTGAGGATTACTTGTGGTAATCCTCGGGGGGGGGGTAAAATTGGTTTTCATATGAAAAATATTGTTAATATTAATTACAAAGATATTATATCAGTTAAAAATCTTTATGATGCTTGGCAGGAATTTTTACCTGGCAAGAAAAATAAAAAAGATGTCGCTGAGTTTTCTTTAAATTTATCGAGCAATATTTATAGGTTGCACTGTGATTTATTAAATAATGTGTATACGCATGGAGGGTACAAAGCTTTCAACATTTCAGATCCCAAACCCAGGAATATCCATAAAGCCAGTGTAAGAGATAGACTGCTCCACCATGCTGTTTATAGGATTATATATCCATATTTTGACCGGTTATTCATTTTTGACTCGTATTCTTGTAGAAATTTCAAAGGAACTCATAAAGCTATAAATCGCTTCAGAGATTTTGGAAGAAAAGTTTCCAAAAACAACATAAAAACTTGCTGGATCTTAAAATGCGACATAAGGAAATTTTTTGCTTCTATTGATCATCAAACTTTAATAAAAATACTGAAAGAGTATGTGGAAGACGAAAATATTATCTGGCTTTTGGAAAGAATAATTTCAAGTTTCAATACGAAAGATAAAATTGGTATCGGATTGCCTTTAGGTAACCTGACCTCACAACTTTTGGTTAATATTTATATGAATAAATTTGATCAGTGGATTAAACACAGAATGAAAGTTAAATATTACATAAGATACGCTGATGATTTTGTTATTCTTTCTCAAGACAAGGATTATCTCTGGGAACTGGTGCCGAAAATAGCGGCTTTTTTGGATGAAGGATTGAAATTACGGTTACACCCAGACAAACTTTTCGTTAATACTTTGGCTTCCGGAGTGGATTTCTTGGGCTGGGTACACTTTCCTAATCATAGAGTTTTGAGGATGGCGACTAAAAGAAAAATGTTCAGAAATATTGAGGCAAAGGCAGAAAATGAAAATACTATAACTTCATATTTAGGGATGCTTAAATGGGGGAATGGGTATAAACTTTCAGAAAAAGTAAAAATTATCACAATTTAGATGTGGTATAATCTATAAACGATGCAAAATGACGAAGAAAAAAAAGACAAGCTCAATCGCTTGGAGAGAAAGTTATATTCCCGCAATGCCCCAAATATTATTGATCCGGGCAGGAGCGAATTTGACCGGGAACTGCATAGCGGCTTGGAGCAAGCCGGAGAAGTCAGAGAAAATTGGCAGGATGTTAAAGCAAACGGCTTTGACGAGCTCGCGGCCAAGGTTTCCCGGGCGGCTCAAACCAAGCACGGCTTTCTGAATAAAATTTTCGCTCTTTCAGTCGTATTTTTTGTAGTTGCGGTCGGGGTGGCGATATATGTTTTCTGGGGCGGCGGCAACATGGTCTCTTCCAAAAACGTGGACATCAAAGTCACGGGGCCTTTGGCGGTTCCCGCCGGCCAGGAAGTATCTTTTGATATAAATATAATCAATAGCAACAACATAGACCTCAACTCGGCTTCTTTGTTGGTGGAATATCCGGAAGGATCGAGGTCCCCGGAAGATTTTTCCAAAGAAATCGGACGGGAAAGATTCGACCTGGGTACCATAAAATCCAGAGAAAGCTTCCGGCAAAATATCGAAGCGGTTTTCTTCGGCGAAAAAGACAAAATCAAAGAAATAAAAATTTCCCTGGAATACCGGGTGGAAAATTCCAGCGCTCTCTTCTATAAGGAAAAATTGCATGAAGTCTCAATCAGTTCGGCTCCGATTATACTTACTCCCGTCTATCCGAAAGAAGTCAACTCCAACCAAGAGATATCTTTTGAGGTGGAAATAGCTTCAAACTCCAAAGACAAAATAGAAAATTTCTTGGTTGGCATGGAATATCCGTTTGGCTTTGTGTTTAAAGATTCGTCTCCCAAGGCCTCTTTCGGCAACAATGTCTGGAAGTTTTCCGATCTGAACTCCGGCGAAAAGAAAAAAATAACCGTGAGGGGCAATGTCATCGGCCAGGATAATGAAGAGAAAGCTTTCAGAGTAAGTGCCGGCACGGCAAGCAGCTTGGATGAGAGGGTCATCGCGGTGCCTTTCTCGGAGCTGTCGGAATCAATCTTGGTCAAAAAGCCTTTTATCGGGATTGACGTTTTGATTGAAGGCGAGGGGGGTAATTTTACCGGGCAAGGCGACAGTTCCATAAGGACGGCACTCATTTTGCGGAACAATTTGCCGTCAAAACTTTTTAATGCTTCGGTGGAGGTAGGGTTTGCCGGAGCCGCTTTCAATGAACTCTCAGTGGTGCCCAGCAATGGCGGATTCTTCCAATCCGCCAACGACACTATTATCTGGGACAAACGTGTCGTGGGGGGACTCGCCGATATGGAACCCGGCTCTAAAGCGGACCTTTCCTTCAGGCTGTCGCCCTTTTCTTATGCAAATATAAAACCGGGCGCCAAGCCGGAAATAGAGATGACTGTAACCGCTAAGGGCGAGAGGATCTTGGAATCCGGATCGGTAGAACAAGTCTCAGCCGTGGAAACCAGGAAAATCATTTTGGCGACCAATCTGGACTTTTCCGGGAGAACGGTCAGATCAATCGGCAGTCTTGAAAACCAGGGGCCGATACCGCCAAAAGTTGACACCCCTACCACCTACACTGTGATTTGGAGCATCAGCAATTCATTCAATCAGGTCAGCAATGTGGAAGTCAGGGCTACGCTGCCGTCCTATGTAAAATGGACCAATCTGAAAAGTCCGGACGGCGAAATAATCGCCCTTAATCCATCCACTGATGAAGTGGTCTGGAGCGTCGGTTCGGTACTGCCGAATACCGGCTTTGGCACTTCCCAAAAGCAAGTATATTTTCAGCTGGAGCTATTGCCAAGCTCAAGCCAGTTGGGCCAAGCGCCGGTTATTTTGGGCGAAACTTCCGTTTCCGGGATTGATAAAGTGACGGGCCTCAAAATTGACATCAAACGGCCTTCGGTCAGCACCAATTTCTCCGGCGACCCGTCTTACCGGGCCGGAGATGAAAAAGTAGTGCAATAATGCCCGTTATCTTTTTAAATAACTCACCCCTGACCCCCTCTCTTACATTAAGAGAGGGGAATGATGAACATACACAATTTTCTTCCTGTTTCCCCCTTAAGGTACCCTGAATTACGAAACTCCCTTTGGTACTAATTTTGGTATAAACT
>CAYQIR010000029.1:8906-10819 GCA_964417625.1 uncultured Candidatus Saccharibacteria bacterium | reverse complement strand
TATTTTGCTTCAGTACCAAAAAAATCTCCAGGATGATTTCGGCGATATCATTAAAAACGAGTCCGACGAGATAAAAACCATCGCCGAAAAATTGCCGGCCGAAGACGTATCGGAAGGCGACCTCAAAAAACTGGCCGAAGAATTGCCAGTGGTGCGCATCGTAGATACTCTTTTGAAGCATGCCATCATCCAAAATGCTTCGGATATTCATATAGAACCGTTGGAAGACCAGATTCTGGTTAGATACCGGGTGGATGGCATTTTACTTGATGCCATGGTTTTGCCCAAACATATCGGGCACTCACTCGCGGCTCGCGTCAAAGTGCTCTCCAACCTTAGATTGGACGAAAAGAGACTGCCTCAAGACGGCCGTTTTAAAATAGACATGAATGGCGAGAGGGTTTCTTTCCGCGTTTCCACGCTACCGGTCTATTACGGTGAAAAGATCGTGATGCGCCTTTTGCGCGAATCGGTCTCGGGCTTTACTTTGGAATCTCTCGGTTTCCACGGCCAAGGACTGGAACTCCTTCATAAAGCTCTGCAGCACACGACCGGCATGGTTTTGACGACAGGGCCTACCGGCTCGGGTAAATCCACCACTCTTTATACGATGATAGATATACTAAACACGCCTGACGTCAATATTTCTACCATTGAAGATCCGGTGGAGTATCAGATGAAGAGGGTCAACCAAACCCAAGTCAAACCGGAAATAGGGCTGACTTTCGCTTCCGGACTCCGCACACTGGTGCGCCAGGACCCGGATATCATAATGGTCGGCGAGATCCGAGACAACGAAACGGCGTCTCTGGCTATCAACGCGTCGCTCACCGGCCACCTGGTCCTCTCTACTTTGCATACCAACTCGGCGGCCGGCGCCATCCCGCGCCTGATTGATATGAAAGTGGAGCCGTTCCTTCTCATCTCGACCATCGATGTGATTATTGCCCAAAGGCTGGTCCGCAAGCTCGGCGACAAAAAAGATAAATACTATCTGACCAAGGCAGAGGTGGAATCCATCAGCAAAGCGGTCAATCTGGACAGGGTAATGAAAGTTCTCAAGGACGAAAAGATAGTCGGCAAAAATGACGATTGGGAGAACGTGCCGTTTTATAAGCCGGACAAAGACGCTGGTGGAGACGCTTTTAAGAGCCGCATCGGCATATACGAAGTGCTCAATGTTTCAACCGCCATCAAAGATTTGATAATCAAAGGGGCGACCAACGAAGACATGGAACTCCAAGCCAAAAAAGAGGGAATGCTCACCATGCTCGAGGATGGCATCTTCAAAGCCGCCCAGGGTCTGACGACCATTGAAGAAGTTTTGCGGGTGGTGTCGGAGTAAGTCAATTTTCCTAACTCCCCAAACCCCGCTTAACTTAAGCGGGGATTTATGGTGTCAAAATTGCATTTTGACCCTTTTTAATTTCAGAAAAAATTTTTGTTTATGATTTTTTTCGTTTTTAAATAAAAAAGCAAGCGAAGCTTTCCATAAAACCTCTCTTAAATTAAGAGAGGTTTGGTGAGTTAGGTTTGAGAGAATTATTTATACCCAAATTTTTTCAATAATATTTTTTTGTTGCTATAATTAAGGCAACGATGCCATTATATAAATACAAATACAGTAAGGGTGGGGAAGAAAAAGAAGAGACCAAAGAGTTTACAGACAAAAAGGCGCTCTATTCAGCGGTGCGCACGGGGAACGGCACCATCCTCTCGGCGGAGGAAATCAAATCGCAAAAGTCGCCTTTGAGATTTTTTGCGTTCCGGAAAAGGATCAAAGCCCAAGACAAAATCACTTTCGCCAAAAATTTGGCGGTGATGATTGACGCCGGACTCTCCATTTCCCGGGCTCTTTCCGTCCTGCAAAAACAGTCCGGAAGCAAAAAGATGGTTGCAATCTTGGAAAACCT
>CAYQIR010000029.1:0-8896 GCA_964417625.1 uncultured Candidatus Saccharibacteria bacterium | reverse complement strand
AACCTCAATCTTTCGGTCAGCGGCGGGGAAACTTTGTCCAAGTCGTTGGAAGCCTATCCGGACATTTTTTCAGGCTTGTTTGTTTCCATGGTTAAGGCCGGCGAAGAATCGGGCAAACTTTCTTATTGCCTCCGGGTGGTGGCCGAACAGCTGGAAAAATCCTACAGCCTTTCAAAAAAAATAAAGGGAGCGATGATGTATCCTTCCGTAATTGTCTGCGTAATGATAGCGATCGGGATTGTCCTCATGGTCTATATGGTGCCGACTCTGACTGAAACTTTCGTAGGGCTGAATATCGCTTTGCCGCTGCCGACCCGCATCATTATCGCTATCAGCGATTTTCTGAGGCATAACATCTTGCTGGTGCTCGGATTCATTTTAGCCGCAGTTTTTGGCTTTATCTCGTCTCTCAAAAGCCGAAGGGGCAAAAATGCTTTGGATGCCGTCACCTTGCATCTGCCGATGATAAATACCATGGCGCGGGAAATCAATGCAGCCAGGACCGCCAGGACCTTGTCCTCGCTTGTTTCTTCCGGGGTGGATATAGTATCCGCACTGGACATCACCAGTGCGGTGTTGCAAAACCATTATTTCAGAGACCTGCTGAATCGGGCCGCCAAGCAGGTGCAGGTCGGCGAGCTTCTCTCGGCATCGCTTGCCAATTCAAACGGCAACCTCTATCCGGTTTTTGTCGGCGAAATGCTAGCGGTCGGCGAGGAGACCGGCAAAATGACCGAAATGCTGGATAACATCGCCACTTATTACGAAGCGGAAGTGGACCAAAAAACCAAAAATCTCAGCACCATCATAGAGCCGCTGCTCATGGTCCTTATCGGCATTGCGGTTGGCGTCTTTGCCGTCGCCATGATGCTACCGACCTACTCTCTGGTAGATGCTATCCAATAGTTTTAATCTAAATTTAATTTATGTTTTCCAAAAAAGCTTTTACCCTGATGGAAATATTGGTCGTGATCGGGGTTTTTATGGTTATCATGTCCATCTCGTTTTATTATTTGTCGGGCTTTAATAAGAAGGAAGCTCTTGAGAAAGATGTAGCCGGACTGACCGCCCTTATCCGCAACGCCCGGCTGCTCTCGGTCGCTTCCAAAGACGCGCAGCTTTTCGGCATCCATCTGGACACCGACAAGGCGGTTTTGTTTGAGGGAAGCACATACACCCCGGGCGGAGAGGACGAAAGAGTGATTGTCTTTTCCAAACAAGTTTACATGTCGGGGTATGCCCTCAATCTCGGCACTCCGGATATCGTATTTTCCAGGCTTGTAGGCAACACCCAAAATTACGGCGATATCACCCTTTCCCTCAAAGACGACAGCGCTTCCAGCACAATTAGCGTCCTTCAGACCGGAGTGATAAAATAACGACATGAAAAACAGGCAAGGCTTCAGTTTGGTGGAAGTTATAGTGATGGTCTCCATTGCTTCTCTTTCAATATTTTTTATCTGGAATGTCTATACGACTTACGTTAAAATTTCTCTTTCCAACCCGTCTCTTTTTCAGGCTTCTTTTCTGGCCGAAGAAGGCGTTGAAGCCGTGAAATTTATGCGGGACAGCGGTTGGGCGGCGAACATTGCCTCTCTTTCCGCCGGCACTTTATATACTCTCACTTTCAACGGCGTTTCTTGGGGAGTTTCCGTGAACCCCCTCTATATTGACGGCCGTTTTGACCGGCGTATTTCGGTGGAAGACGTTTACCGGGACGGGTCGGGAAATATCGCTCCGTCCGGCAACCTTGACCCCTATACCAAAAAAATATTATCCACGGTTTCGTGGGCGGAGGGCACCGGCACCACTACCCGCCAAATAACGACTTATGTCACCAATCTTTTCAAAAATTAAAAAGCGCCTTGCCAGCCGCGGGACGACTTTGATCGAAACGGTTCTTTACATTGTCCTTTTGGTTTTTGTGATGGGCGTTATAGTGCAGACGCTGGTAGCTATGACCGGAGTGTATCGGAATATTAAGCTGACTCATGAACTTGAAAGCTCGGGCACTATCGCCATGGAGAGCATGCTCCGAGAAATCCGCAACGCTTCCCATGTGGCGGTTTCGGGAAGCATCCTTTCGTCTAGCCTCGGGCAGCTCTCCATTTCAGGCACAGACCAAAGCGGCATTTCTTATGTCATAACTTTTGATGTTTCTGCCGGCACCATCCGGATTTCAAAAGACGGCAGCGAGCCGGTGGCCCTGACTTCTTTGTCGGGGACTGTAACTTACCTCGCGTTTACCCACCTTATCAACCCGAATTCCGAAGCGGTGAGAATTGAACTCCAAATGTCCGGTACGGCGGGTGCGGCCGCCAAAACCGAGCGCTTTTACGGGTTTACCGTGCTGCGGGGCTCTTATTAAAAATCTATGCTTTCATTTTTAAATGCAAAAAAAAGACAGGGCGGCCAGGCAATGATTATATCGGTCATTTTCTTTGTCTGGGTAGCGACCGCCGCCATCCTGGGGCTTGCCAATCCGGTAGTGAGGCACATAGCCATGGCGACCTCCATCGCCACTTCCAAAGAAAGCTTTTATGCCGCTGAAGCCGGAATTGAAGACGTGGCTTACCGGTTGAACTCAGGGATGGCAACCGTGCTGTCCCAGACGCTGAATGTCGGCAACCACAGCGTTACCACTACCGTCGCGGACGGGTCGCCTAGCGAAAATAAGATCGTTACTGCCACCGGCCAAGCCAATGATTATTTCAGAAAGGTTGAAGTCGTTATGACTTTGGGCAAAGGCCAGTCGTTTTTTTACGGCATTCAGTCCCACCTGGGGGGCATTATTATTGAAAACAGCGCCTCGGTTGAAGGCAACGCTTTTTCCAACGGAACCATCGTGTCCTCCATTAACGGCCGAATCAAGGGAGATGCCGTATCCGCAGACTCAACCGGGCTATTAGACGGCGTGCATACCACGGGCAACGCTTATGCCCATACCATACGGGATTCATATATTGAAAAAGACGCTTTTTACCAAATAATCAGTGATACTACCGTGCTGGGGTCGCTGCACCCTGCGAGTGGAGACCAGTCAACCAGCACCATGCCTATCTCTGACGCGCAAATAGAAGGATGGAAGGTTAATGCTCTCTCTGGCGGCACAGAGACCTCCCCTTGCCCTTACACCATCAGCGCTTCGGTTTTAATCGGGCCCAAGATAATTGACTGCGATCTCATCATTGACGGGACAAATTTCACCGTTACTTTGGGCGGCGCTCTTTGGGTGAAAGGCAATGTGACCATTAAAAACACTCCAACCATAAAGATTGCTTCAACCCAACAAAACCGCAGCGTGGCTATCATTGCCGATAATCCTTCCAATCCGGCTGGCAGTGGCAAAATTTCCCTGGAAAATAGCCCTACCTTTTTGGGAACGGGGCTCAGTTCTTACGTTTTTATGATTTCCCAAAACAATAGCGCCGAAAATGGCGGGGACGGCGTGGCAATTGACGTTAAAAATACCGCCAACGGAGATTTGGTAGTGTACGCCGGGCACGGAGAGATTGTGCTCCAAAACAGCGCCAATCTCAGGGAAATAAGCGGCTATCGCCTGCGCCTCAAAAATAATTCACTAGTCAGATATGAGATAGGTCTCCAAAGCACCTTGTTTTCAGCCGGGCCTTCGGGAGGGTTGGAAGTTTTAAAATGGAAAGAAATAGAGTAGCACGCGTGTTATAATGGCAAGATGAAAAGGCGCAATATAGTAGCGGCTAACTGGAAAATGAACCCGAGGACACTCCCGGAAGCCAAGAAGATTTTTAACGGGCTCAGGATCCGGGCTAAGGAGCTTAAAAATACCGATGTGATTGTCTGCCCGCCTTTTCTTTTCCTGCATCCGATTTTGAAGTTAAATCATCCGAAGAATCTGTTTTTTGGCGGCCAAAATATTTTTAGCGAAGAAAAAGGCGCTTTTACCGGCGAGGTTGCTGCGGGAATGATTGCAGATAGCGGGGCCAAATTTGCGATTGTCGGCCATTCCGAGAGGCGAGCTATGGGGGAGAGCAACGAAACTATCAGGAAGAAAATGCAGGTTGCCTTTGATAATAAATTAACACCTATCTTGTGCATCGGCGAGAAAGTGCGGGATAAAGAAGGGAGCCATCTGACATTTTTGAAAAACCAGCTCAAGGAATGCTTGCATGGCCTCCAAAAAAGAAATCTGCTCGGCCTCATCATAGCCTATGAGCCGATTTGGGCGATAGGCAAATCTTACCGGGAATCAATGAGCCCGACTGATATACATGAGACCACTTTGTTTATTCAAAAAATTTTTGGCGAATTATTCGGCCGGGACATGGCTCTTTCCTTAAAAATTTTATACGGAGGTTCGGTGGAACCGGAGAACGCTCCTGCCATAATGCAATACGGCAATGTGGACGGCTTTTTGGTCGGCCACGCTTCGCTCTTGCCGGAACAATTCGCCGCTATTTTGAAGGCGGCGGATTTGAAGAGATAACACATCTGCAGTCTTTTTTAAAAGTCCTCACCCCAATCTGGATTTTAGTATAATATGGAGATCGCTCGCCCCCTCTCCTTGGCAAGGAGAGGGGCTAAGGGGTGAGGACTTTCATGAAGTTGATCTATAAAATACTTGGAGCGAAGCGACGGGATGAGTTATGGTAGTATAAACACATGAAATCAATTGAACAGGCAACTATAATGGAGGGCACCATAGCGCTGATTCGGACCGATTGGAATGTTCCCATAAAAGACGGAGTAGTATCTGATACATCCAGAATAGAAGCATCTCTCCGCACTATCAATTTTGTTTTGGAGAGAGGGGGCAAAGCCATAATACTCAGCCACTTGGGCGACGGCGCCGATTCGCTTGAGCCTGTCGTTAAAGCGGCGAGGGCATTTTTTCCCGACACGCAGGTGAAATTGGTGCGCGATCCTTGGAACACTTCGTCCGAAGACGGCCGGAAGGTTTTAGAGCATCTGAAAGACGGGGAAGTGGCGGTGTTTGAAAACTTGAGGTTTTGGATGGAAAAAGAGAACGACAAAGACTTTGCCAAAAAGCTTGCCGAATTCGGCGATATTTATATAAACGAAGCCTTTCCGGTTTCCCATCGGACCCATACTTCTCTCGTGCTTCTGCCAAAACTTTTGCCTGCCTTTGCCGGCTTTCGGTTTTTGGAAGAATACAATCAGTTGTCGCAAGCTTTTCATCCGCCCCATCCGTTTTTGTTTATTCTGGGCGGAGCCAAGTTTGAAACCAAACTGCCTTTGGTGGAAAAATTTTTGGAAACTGCCGACGATATATTTATCGGC
The DNA here is from genome assembly GCA_964417625.1 of uncultured Candidatus Saccharibacteria bacterium. Lineage (GTDB taxonomy): Bacteria > Patescibacteriota > Minisyncoccia > Phycocordibacterales > WO2-35-19 > CAYQIR01. The sequence continues at coordinate 3,616 of CAYQIR010000029.1, read as the reverse complement.
GGAGCTCTGGCCGCCAAAGCGGAAGGGGCGATAACCCAGAATTCCAAAGTGATTTTGCCGGTCGGCGATATTGCCGCGCTTGATGCCAATACCGAGACTTTGGAGATTTTGGCTGAAAAAATAAAAGCCGCCAAGTTTATTTTGTGGAATGGGCCTTTGGGCGATTATGAAAAAGGATTTGTGGCTGGTACAGTCGCGCTTGCTCGGTTGCTTGCCGACTCGGATGCTAAAATAATTTTGGGGGGAGGAGATACTCTGGCCCTGCTCAAACCGGAAATAAAAACTCAAATCGCTTCCCACGGCTTTATTTCCACTGCCGGCGGTGCGATGCTGGACTTTTTGGCCAACGGCACCTTGCCCGGCATTGAAGCTTTAGAATAACTCACCAAGTTAGAAACATGTCGTCAAAATTTCAAAAAAAGACGGAGGACTTTACTTGCGAGAACTGCAAGGAAGGAGTAGATGGCAACGGTTACACCAACCATTGCCCGCACTGCTTGTGGAGCAAGCATGTCGATGTTTTCCCGGGCGACCGGGCCGAAAACTGCGGCGGACTGATGGAGCCGATTGATACCGAAGAGGTAAGTGGAGAATGGCGAGTCATCCAAAGATGCACCAAATGCGGCAAAATTCATAAAAACAAAATCTCAACCGATGACGACTTTGATCGTTTGGTTGCGATCAACAAGAATAAAAGTTAATCAATCTGTTCGGATTAGTATACCAAGTTAGAACCGAATGTGTAAGTGCCACTTATGAATCGGTTCATTTGGTGAACCGCTCCAGCCGTGGATTATAAAAATTCTTTTCATAATTTACTTGTTATCTAATTGCTATGAATACTTTTGGTTCGGTGTCCAAAATAGCATTCTTAATTTCAGGAAATTTTTCTCCGTTTTGAATCTGCTCAGCCAGCTCTACTATTTCTCCATCGTATGGGTAAACAAAGGCATCACAGATGAATTCACCCATAGGAACACGGGTAGTTTGTTCTGGAAATTCTTCAATTATGTAGTCGGTAAGTCTCAAGATTTCATTTTCTGAAAATGTTCTTGGGCTGGTTTCTTTTGATATAGCTTTTTTAACAATAGACTGGAGGTAGTTCTTAAAATCCTCATTCTTCTGGTAGAAGTCATAGAGAAAATTAACTCTTTTCTTGAAAGCTTCATCGGCTATTACGCCCCACTTAACATAATGTATTTTTGAAATTTCTTCTGGAGTAAAAGTTTTCTCCACCTCCTGTTTTACCTGCTCTAGAAGATTGGTTCCCATCTGGTCTGCCATTTTTAAAGCTTTTTCGTAGGAAATTCTTTTCCTGACTTCCAGATTTATAGCGTGGATAGAATCAGCAACATACACGACTACATTTTCACGAGTATGAGAAAGGCAAAATCGTGTTAGTTCAAGAATATTTGCAACTGTAAACCATTTATTTCCAAGACTAATACCTACACCAACATTATATTTTTTGGCTTCCAAATCTTCTATCGTTCCTCCTCTAATCTTGTATATCTGCATATTATTTTTTCAAATATTCAGACATTTTTTCCAAAGCAATTTTTCTCATTGAAGTAGCGTGCTTTTCATAGTCACTCATTTCTGCCCAAGTTTTAGAATATCCTTTAGGAATAAATATCGGGTCCCAGCCAAAGCCCATGTCCCCTTTGGGAGAATCTGAAATGGTTCCTTCCATTGAGCCAGCAAATGTATGAACTCCATTTTCATCACAGATCGCAAATTCAACTTCCGCAAAGGCATCTCTAGAATCTAAAGAATTTACTAATCTTATTAAACCATCATTACCAAGTGTTTCTAAAAACCATTTAATAAGTGGTCCTGGGAGTTTTTTTATTCCATTAAAAATAAGGGAAACGTCCTCAACAATTACAGGTGATTTCATGACTTCATAAGCTCGCCTAGCTTTATCTTCTACTATTTCCTTTAAATCCAGAGATTGTATCTCCACTAGACCAAGCTTTTTGTGGTCTACAGGAATATGAAAATAATCGCTAAGGTACTTAGCCTTTCCTGCGTTGCCAGTAATAAAAGTCAGTTTGTTCATACGACCAGTTTAATCGAAAAACGTCTAAAAATAAATGTTAGCGTAGATTGGTTTGGAATTTATTTTTTGTGGCTGCGCCACGTGAACTCGAGAGAAACCCTCATTTCCTGCTTGAGAGTTTTTACGTGGTGCGGGATGGGAGAGTCGAACTCCCCACTAAGCTTTGGAAAAGCCTCATTATACCGATTAACTAATCCCGCCTTCGGTCCGCCGAAGCGGACCTACGGCGAGGCAAAGCCCGCTTAGATTCGCGAAGGCGACTTGCTGTGCATTCTAACACAAAAACCACTTTATCCAAGCCAAAAGTGATGCCAAAAAGTGGCAGATATGATATAATGGATATATGAGCGATGCCGAAATCAAAAAAATAAATAAGATTGCTAGTGATAGTATAAGTTTTGCGAAAAAAGCCATGCAACGGGCCAATGAATTACAGGCTTATTTGAGTTTGCTTGATTATAAGTTCGGTAAAACCAATTCTTATAAATCTGTAAAAGAAATATTTAAGAAGCTAAAAATCGCATGATATGCACCGCGAATTTAATTCTATGTGAATGAGGTAATTAATGCGCTGCTTGAGGAATGGGATTAGTTGTTTCTGACTCTGGTGGTTGCTCGTAATTCGATTGTTGTGGTGTAGAATTAGTTGGAGCAGTAGAAGGAACCATATTCTTCATGCGTAATATCTCTTCTCTATAACTTGGGTCTGTATTATATTTTATTGTGTCTTTTATTACCGCTTTTGCTAACGATATTTTATCATCCAAGAAATTTCCGGCCTGCATAATTGGATTTGTAAAGAATGGGGGAATTATAATAAATAAAATTAATATAATAAAAATTATTTTAGATAAGGTACGATGCCAATTTTTTGCTGACCACGAAAACCAATATAGGAATAGCAAATTTATTGCTGTTCCTAATATAAATATGGGAAAAATAGATATAGAAAAAATAGGTAGTAATGAGTTTAATGCTGAACCAAGGGCATAAAGAATAGGATCGAAAGGAATAAATATCACAGAAGCAAGTCCACGACTGCCAATAAAAAGGAGTAATGTTATAAATCTCAGAGAAATTAATATAATACCTACCCAAAATATTTTCTTATTAAAATAAGAGTCCATATTTATGAAATAGTGAATAAATTCTAGATTAATTTTAACATGTTTTTACTCCATATGCACAGCGGTTTTGGAGATGAGGTGGCGCGCAAGGAGTGGATATTTTTTTAAGTCTGGGTCTTTTTCGATCAAGACACGGGCTTCCAGACGGGCCGCTTCAACCATTTTTATATTGCGCAGGGCTTCCATGGCGAGGTCCGAGACGCCCCATTGGCGAGCACCCGCCAGGTCGCCGGTGCCGCGCTGTTGCAGGTCGGCTTCGGCCAGCTCAAAACCGTTTTTGGCATTTACAAACGATTGGAGGCGGGAGATGGTTTTAGATGATTTGTTCCAGCCTCCGCTAAAGCTTCGGCTAGGCAAGTCAGCGAAGACGAAGCAATAGGGTTTGTGAGAACTGCGCAAAATTCGTCCCCGCAGTTGATGCAGTTGA
>CAYQIR010000028.1:9899-11024 GCA_964417625.1 uncultured Candidatus Saccharibacteria bacterium | reverse complement strand
TTTATACCAAAATTAGTACCAAAGGGAGTTTCGTAATTCAGGGTACTTTAAGGAGAGGGTGACTAATCATAGAGTTAGTGTTTAATTATATGTGTTCATCATTCCCCCCACTTAATATAAGGGGGGGTTAGGGGTGGGTTATTTCTCTTCAGTCAGTTTTTTTGTTTTTCCTTTTTCAGGATAAGGGCTTTCATTTTTGCTCCGCGGTTATAGCCGCCCAGCTTGCCGTCGGAGCGGATGACGCGGTGACAAGGGATTTGGGGATTATGATTAGTATGTAAAACATTGCCGACTGCCCGCGCCGCTTTGGGCGAGCCCGCCTTCTTGGCCACTTCCAAATATGTCAAAGTCTTGCCTCTCGGAATCTTGCCCACTATCTCAAAAACTTTTTGTTTGAATGTTTTCATTGTTTTTATTTTTTCTGAAAAAGTATTTTTAATAATTTTGATCTGTGTGGGAACCCTTTAGGGAGGAACAGTCAAAATTTTTAAAATACTTTTTCATTTAATTGCTTGATTTACTGAATTTACGTACGAACAATATTCGCAAACCGGGGAAGATTTGGGAATTTCTGCGAAGTCCAGGCATTTTTTCATTTCCAAAAGAATTTTTGGAATCCAATCGTCCTTGCCGGTGTAAGGAATGAGCTTCACGTCAAATTCCAGCTTGCCGTCAAACGCTTCGCGGTCGCGCTTGCCGTTGGCATAGACGAAATAGCCGATATCGGAAACTTCAAATCCGTTTTGCCTGAGGAGCCACTGGTACACTTCCATCTGCCGTTTATAACCATCCTGCCATTCGGCGTCGAGATTGACTTCGGTGTCTTTGCTGGTCGCTTTGTAATCGACAACCATAAGCTTCCCTTTTTTGTCTACCCAAATATCATCGACTGCGCCGAAGACTACAAAATTGGCCGGTTCAAAAAATGTTTCCACGCCGGTAAAATTTTCCCGCCAGATATCCATTTTTTCATGTTGAAAAGGCACCGCTTCCACTCCATACGAATCCATGAGCGGGTGCGGGGTCTTTTGTTTGCGGTGGACATCAAATTCTTTTTTGAGCAGAGAGTCAACGGCGCTGTTCAGATTGAAGGGAAATCCTTGCGGGCGCGACACCCCAAGTCGG
>CAYQIR010000028.1:8035-9889 GCA_964417625.1 uncultured Candidatus Saccharibacteria bacterium | reverse complement strand
CCAGTTCGCCGGTCTATATTTTTACATAGTGTACATTCTATTTACAGGTCTATCTTTGACCGACTTACCTTGAAAGCCTCCTTGGCTTTCGGATCATAAAGTTTTTTCCGGTAGTAGGCCATATGTAAAATTTCTAATTGCTCTAATTATTCTAATTTTTAAATAATTTCCAAATTCCAATTTTAGGTTAATTAGGTTAATTAGAAATTAGTTTGATCTCTGCAATCATTTTGTCAATCTTATCTTTGCTGAAACCCGCTTGAACCAATATATCAGGATTATCAATTGCTTGCTTGCAGAGCACGATGCCTGATTCCATCAAAAGCTTCTCGTCGCTCGGCGTAATGCTATTAAGGCAAGTGATGGGGTGTAATCCCGCTTCTTCAATCAAATCTTGCAGATTGCCCTGCTCCGGATAATTCCAGCCGACCAATTTCATGTTTCTACACTTCGCATATTTGATAGCTGACTCGGAAAATTTGGTATTGGTCACGAGCCAGCCTTCGTCGAGCTTTCTTTCTTTGCCGAAGTTAAAAGTAGCATTGGTCAAATCTTCCCAGCGAGCTTTGACATAGAGCGCCACTTTCAAGTCGGATTTGATGCCGAGCTCATTGTGAAATTTAGCTTCCACCATTATGAGTTTCTCCGGATTCCAAGCGACAATATCAATCTCATGCTCCACGCACTCGCCTTCCGCAATAAAATCAGTTTGGGTTTCAAACCCTTGGCTGCGGAAAATTTCAGCCACGAATTGCTCAAATGGAAAGCCGGTTGGCCCCAATTCCATCACTGCCCGGCGCAAGGAATACCTGGCGGCGGCCGGCTGTTCCTGATTGCCTAAAAGTTTAAAGGCATGGATGTAAATATCTTTGGTGCTCGCCCCATCTTGGAGTTCTGACTGTATCTGACTAACTATCCCGTCAATGGTTTGGGGGCTAGCTTTGGCTCTCCCCAGCGAATCTCTTAATTTTTGCGGATCAAATTCTTCTCTCTCCCCAGTCGCTTTGACGATATATTTATTATTCATGAAGCTATTATATATGATACGAAAAACATGCGAAAGCTACGAAAAACTTCGAAAATTTTAGGAAATAATCCCACCACCCAAGCATATCTCTCCGTCATATAAAACCAAAGATTGGCCACTAGAGACTCCCATTTGGGGTTTGTCAAAAATTACTTTAATTTTTTTTCCATCCTTTTCAATTCTACACTCAACTTTTTCTTGCCTGTATCTGATTCTGCACAAGTACTTTTTGTTTTTTATTTCACCAATTATATTTACATTTTCAAGTGTCAAAGGGCATCTTTGACACTTTTGGTGTGATGTAATTTTGGGAGCAACAGTAATAGTATTTTTTTTAATATCTTTAGAAACCACATATAAAGGCGTTGTGTTTTCTAATTTCTCTGTTACAACAAAACCGTGACGCTCACCTATTGTAAAAAATAGAGCGCCGTTATGATGACCTATTGTTTTGCCTTCCAAATCCAAAACATTTCCCTCTTTTTGCGGAAGATAACGGGCCAAAAACTCTTTCATATCCACTTTGCCCAAAAAACAAAGTCCTTGGCTGTCTTTACGCGTGGCTTGCGGCAAACCAAACTTTTCCGCCAATTTTCTGACCGCCGGTTTTTGCAAATGACCAATCGGAAACAAAACATGTTTGAGTTGGTCGCGGGTTAAAGTCCAAAGGAAATACGATTGGTCTTTGTTTTTGTCTTTCCCTTCGAGTAAGTCCTCACCCCCCTGCCCCCCTCTCCTTGCCAAGGAGAGGGGGCGAGCTACTCCTCCACTCCCAGTTGCTCTTCTAGTCGGCAGCGCGTCCCCCCCCTCGCATTGCCCCCCCCCCC